>DAOVTJ010000127.1 GCA_030633165.1 Thiomargarita sp.
ATTTTCATTGAGTAGTACACTTAGATTATCATCTGCAATATCGACTATTGTAATGGTTAGCGATGAATTTTCTAGCATAGCCGTTTGAGCTAAACCAAATAATGCACCATAACCATACCCTTCACCTTTATCTTCTGTTGTGACTATGAGACTATTCTGGGTAGCGATGAAAATATTGATTTTACCTTGAAAACTATTTAATACTTTAATTAATAAAAAGACGTTTTTTATTTCATTTTCTACTTTATCAATATCAGTCTTTGGAGTATAAGTCCATAAATAGTAAATATCATATTCTTTTTTAGGGTTCAATATTTCTTGAATATTTTTTATATAATCTTCTTTTTTATTAATAATAAAAGACTTTTGATAGGCTTCCGTTATTGGTAGTATCAATAATTCGTTATCAAAAATAATTGCATGGCGGTTTCCCAATTCTCTTTTTTGAGGAGAGTCTGTTTGTTTAACCCAAAGCGGTTGATAAAAGTATGCTTTATTATCTAAGGATAAAAATTGATTTGATATTTGTTTAAATATCATATCTTGTATTTGTAATATACATTTTCCATTAATATCATAAGCTCGCAATTCGGCATAGATATCTCCACCCTTTTTTTGAATATCTTGTTCTTCAATACAGATAAAGCAGCGTTTTGTCACATCTGATAAAATATTAAATTCTTTTATGATATAGGGAACATGCAACTTATTATCTGGTGTTTTTCCTACAAAAAAATATTCAATTGCCAATACCGATTGAAAAAGCCCATCTAATAGGGCAGGATTCATTTTCCCTTTTTCAGAATTGGGAACTGTTAGTTCTAATAACCACTGGTTATTATATTTCCATATTTTTTTTATCGCTTGCCAATCTTTTCCATACTGATACCCTTGACGTGCAAATGAATCATATAAACCTGTTATATCTTGTTTTTGTCCTTTTTCTATGTATTGTAATAAGTCAATTGATAATTTATTCATATTCTCCTTCACATAATTCATGAGTATTGGTTTTCAAAACAAAGCTTTTTTCATTTTTGTTAATGTTTACTTCAATCTCTACATTAGCTTCAATAAGCCCTGGATTTTTAAAAACTATATTCCGTAATTTCTTCACAGGTTTATTAATAGTTTTTTGTATCGCATCCAATCCAAACTCAATCATACAAGCACCAGCAAGCATTGGTTTGCCAGTAATAATATGATTACGAATAATTGAATCTTGGTGACTCAAGGTTCGTTGATAGGTTTCTGGATTATCCAGATTGACATCAGCTATTTTTATTGCCAATTCTGGATTATCGCTGCTAATAATTTTTATTACGGTTTCTTTAGGTATTCTACCATCAAGAAGTTGATCTAATACATCACTCCATGTTTGCTCTGTGAGCAACATGCGTTTGACAAAACCAGGCTTTTCTTCTTTTTTTAACCAAAATGCGATCCGATCAAAGCCGTATGTTGGCAACGATATTTTGTTAAAAGTGCCTTCTGGAAATAGCTTTTTCCATTTTATTTCAACACTATGTAACCATAATTGCAGTAAAGTTTCTTTAAATACATTACTTTGTGTTTCAGTGATATTTACGTGTTCTGGTGATTTTGCCGCTATGTGTTCAGTTGTTTTTCCAAATGTTAAGCTAATAAAATTAGGGGGCGATGGATAATGATTTGTATTTTCCATTGCACTTTTGAACCATGCTCTAACATTGTTAATAACAGGATTCTTCTGAGTATGTATTTTTAGAAATTTGTAGGGTTTTTTGAGGTTGATCTGTTCTTGTCGCTTATTCATGAAAGCCACCATAGCAGCGCTTTCGCCTTTAAAAAAGAATTTTATGAGGGCTTCTTTAGGCATAACACCATCAGTGACTAAATCCAATAATTCATGAAATTTATGCTCTGCTATTCGTTTAGGGCGACTTAATTCCCATTTTTGTTCCAATTGACGTAAACTGCTTTTAATGATAAGTAGTAAAATAATTTTTTCTTTTGCTGTGCGCTCTTTCTTGGAAAGCATCGCATCCAAATTTGTATTTGCATGTTGATGCAAAATGATATCCCAATCATCTAAATATTTTTTAAAGGTAAATTGCTTATTTTTGAGTAATAGAGTTTTTTCTATAAAATAAACCATATCTGCTTGTGCAATATTTAAATCATCAATGAGAAATTGTAAATAATTTTCATCAAAATGAAAAGGCAGCAGTGTTTGTTGGCTTACTATATCATAAAATGGAAAATTTGGACGGGCTAATTTAATTTGTTCTAAGTTTTTTTGATGACTAAGAATAGCTAAGGTATCTTTTAGTGTCATCATACCACTGAGTGTCAGTGTCAACCATAAGCCGTCTTTTTCTCCAGTAATTAGTTTAGGAGTAAACCCTAATTCTATTAAAGCAGATAAATAGGCATAGCCTACCATAAATGAGTAAAGAGGCTGTTTTATCAACCAAATCTCTTCTTTTTTGAGTTGTTCTTTAAGATCTAATGTAGATAAACACTGCTGAACAATGTTCAAATGCTTTTTAATTAACGGTTCTTGTTCTAACAGAGGTTGGATATCTGAAAAATTATCCCACGTACCAATACGTAAACACCATTCATGGCTAACAGGTTTAGATAATGTAGGGATCTCTTTTTGTAAGAATGTTTTTAATTCATCTTTAGTCTTAACATAAACACCATAACGATAGGGAAAATGAGTACGAACCGTCTTTAAGGTGGCACAAATATCAATTAAATTATATTTTGAATATTCTTCACTCTCAATAAAATTATGCCACTCAACCTGTGTGTTTTTCAAAGCATTTGGGGATTTCGCGGAGATAAGAAATAAATGAGATAAATCTCCACTCACTTCCTCAGTTGGTGATTGGGCTGGATAAGATTCTAGAAGAGTATGAGCATTAACACCGCCAAAGCCAAATGAACTGACACCAGCACGTAAAGGTAAATCAGGCTTTCGACTGTGCCAATCACGTAAAGATGTCGCTAAAACAAATGGAGCATACTCAAAATTAATAACAGGATTGATGGTTTTGAGATTTAAAATCGGTGGAATCTCTTGATGACGCATCATCATTAAGACTTTAATGATACCTGCTATTCCAGCAGCCGCTTCTAAATGACCAATATTAGTTTTAACCGATCCAAGTTCACAAAAATGATCATCATCAGTATATTCCCGAAAAGCTAAGGTTAAAGCTTCAACTTCAACAGGATCACCTAGTGATGTACCAGTGCCATGTGCTTCGACATAAGTCGTTGTTTCAGGCGTTAGTTTTGCATCTTTATAAGCGGCAAGAATGACATCACGTTGAGCTTCAACACTGGGAGCAGTAATAGAGAGTGTTTGTCCGCCATGATTTACCGCTGTGCCTTTGATAATGCCATAAATATGATGGCAAGTGCTAATAGCTTTTTCTAAAGGTTGTAATAAGAGAACAGCAACCCCTTCACCAGGGACATAGCCGTTAGCATCTTTATCAAAAGTTTTGCATTGTCCATCAGGGCTAAGCATTCGCGATTTAGAAAAAGATATGTATTTCCAGGGTTGAATATCCAAACTCACCCCACCGACAAAGGCATAATCACTGTCACCAGATTGAAGGGCTACTTTGGCATGATGTAGGGCAACTAACGAAGAGGCACAAGCTGCATTAATAGAAATGCTTTCTCCTTGTAAACCAAATGTATGTGAAAGGCGATTAGCTAATATACATTCGTAATTACCAAGTGCTGCATAACTATCAATCACAACATCAGATGCACTAGCTTCTTGATAATAATCAAGAGCCATGACACCGACATATACTGATGTTTTTTTCTCTTGAAGGGTTTTGGGAGATACACAAGAATCTTCAATGCAATGCCAAGTTTCCTCTAACAACAAGCGTTGTTGCGGATCCATGTTTTTAGCTTCACGTGGTGAAATCGAAAAAAAACGATTATCAAATTGATCAATATTATCCAAAAGTCCACACCATTTACTAACACTTTTATTAGGATCATCAATAGTGGGTGAATAAAATTGGTCAAGTGACCAACGTTCTGGCGGAATTTCCTTAATAGAATTTACGCCTTGCACCAAGTTTTTCCAATATTCATGGTAATTTTTGGCACCTGGAAAACGGCATGCTATGCCAATAATCGCAATATCCTGTTTTTTCATATTTTACCTAAAATCACAATCTATATATTTTGCCTTTTTGTCATTTCGAGGACAAAAAAAATCATTTCAGAATATTTTTTATATTAAATAATTGAAAGTATAGCACAAAAGAGATATATAACTTTTAATTGAGTTATCCATTAATAATAATTAATAGTTCAATTTATCAAAAGTGTCTTTTCTTGCAACAATATACCATTAAAGAGTTCTAATTTATCCATTATATTTTGTTTTTATCATTTTATATTGACTCGTATTTTTTTTAATATAAGAATTATTATTTCTTATCAATATGATGTTCCAAATAAGAGAGACGTTGCTCTAATACACTGATTCTTTGTGCTAATATATCGACTATTTTTCTTAGTTCTTCTTGTTCATTATCAAATGTCTTATATGTTGCATGTGTTTCACCAATTTGTAAATTATTTTCATTATTAAGCATTTTACCATCATTGTACATGAGCCAATCTAAGCTAATATCCAATACACGTGCTAAATCAGGTAAATACTTACTTTTTCTAGTATTACCAGATTCAATTCTTTGTAAGGCTTGTTTTGTAATATGAACTTTAGTCGCTAATTCTTCTTGAGTTAGATGTTGTATTGTTCTAGCAATACGTAAGCGTTCACCGAGTTCCATAATTTTCTCCAAAGTCTTTTAATAAATATTGTTCATATTACTCTTATTATTAATTCATTTAAAATTATTGAAATGCGTTTTTGACAATATATGTTGTCAAGATATAAAGATTATGTTGAGGGTATTTATGATGAATTAGCTAAAGATAGCACTTAGCATTAATGCTGTTATACTTAAATTGATCTACGATTTTTCTTACAAAATATAGGCACTTTATGAAAATTGATACAATTCAATCATTTATTCCACCCACTCGTATTTTAATGGGTCCAGGACCATCTGATGTTTATCCCCGCGTGTTGCAAGCTATAGCACGTCCAACCATTGGTCATTTGGATCCAGCTTTTATGACTATGATGGATGAGATTAAGGTGTTATTACAATATGCTTTTCAAACAAAAAATGCCTTAACTTTTCCTATTTCGGCGCCTGGTTCTGCGGGTATGGAGACTTGTTTTGTTAATCTCGTAGAGCCAAATGATAAGGTGATCATTTGCCAAAATGGTATTTTTGGTGAGCGCATGAAAGAAAATGTTGAACGTTGCGGTGGTATAGCTGTGATGGTTGAGGATAAGTGGGGCGCTGCCATTGATCCCAATAAATTAGAAGAAACCATTAAAGCTAATCAAGATGCAAAAATTGTGGCTTTTGTACATGCTGAAACATCTACTGGTGTTTTGTCTGATGCTCAAACTTTGTGTCATATTGCACAACAAAATAATTGTTTAACGATTGTGGATGCGGTGACCTCTTTAGCTGGCTCTCCCCTAAAAGTTGATGAGTGGGGAATTGATGCGGTGTATTCAGGCACGCAAAAATGTTTGTCTTGTGTTCCAGGTTTATCACCTGTTAGCTTTAGTGAACGTGCAGTCAATAAAATTAAAAGGCGACAAAGCAAGGTGCAAAGTTGGTTTTTCGATCTGAATTTATTGATGGATTATTGGGATAAACGGGTTTACCACCATACCGCACCGATCAATGCGCTTTACGGATTACATGAAGCTTTACTTATTCTTAAAGAGGTTGGTTTAGAAAAATCGTGGTCACTACATGCGAGAAATTATCGTGCTTTTCATGCTGGTATTGAAGCAATGGGGCTTTCTTTTAATGTTAAGACTTCAGAACGCTTACCACAACTTAGTTCTATTAATGTACTAGAAGGTATAAATGGCGAAGCGGCACGACAACATCTTTTGCTTGAACATAATATCGAAATTGGTGGAGGTTTGGGTAGTTTAGCAGGGAGTATTTGGCGTATTGGGTTGATGGGTTATGGTAGTAATATGAAAAATGTGTTGACTTGCCTTGGGGCTTTTGAAGAGGTTCTTCAAGATATGGGGGCAAAGATTAATCAGTAAGACAATTCCTGTTTTTCACAATTTATAACTGAATATGACTATTGAAACAGATCGTTTGATTAGCCCAAAAGGGAGTAATGAAGATCGTATTATTGATAAAGCCATCCGTCCACGACGCTTAGCTGATTATGTTGGACAACCTCGTACTCGTGAGCAAATGGAGATTTTTATTCCTGCAGCAAAATTGCGAAATGAGGCGCTTGACCACGTGTTAATTTTTGGTCCACCTGGATTGGGGAAATGCATTACTGCTAATAGTTATATTTTAACAGGATCTGGATGGATACTATTTTCTTCTCTAATCCCTGATAATATTGTTGATGATACTTATAGTGAATTGTGTCTTCCAGTTTATGGTTTACAGGGTATTGAAAATACTTCTTATATCTATAGTAATGGTATACAAGATACAGTACGTTTAACAACACGTGCTGGATTTACATTAGAAGGGACAGCTAATCATCCCGTGTGGGTGGCGGGTTCAAGGTGGAAATGCTTAGGTGATATCACATATCAGGATCAGGTGGCGATCGCAGTCAATATGCAAATAGGGGAACAATCTAAGGAAGAAGTATGCAAATTGTTTACTGCAAATAAATTTAGCTCTTCCTCTGACGACTTACTCAAGCAAACACAATTATTATTATGTAATTTTGGGATTATTGCTCATCGTAAAGAGCACAGCTTATTGATTGATGAAGAGATAGATGCTAAGTCTAAGATTTATTGGGATTTTGTTGAGAAAATCGAATTCGGGCGGGCAGCTGTTTATGACTTTTGTGTGCCAAATAGTCACTCTTTTGTCGCCAATGGTTTTTATAATCACAATACAACTTTAGCCAATATTATTGCCAGTGAGATGGACGTTAATATTCGCCAAACATCAGGTCCTGTTTTAGAGCGTGCAGGCGATTTAGCCGCTATACTCACGAATTTAGAGGAACGTGATGTTTTATTTATTGATGAAATTCATCGCTTAAGCCCAGTGGTAGAGGAGATTTTATATCCAGCAATGGAAGATTTTCAACTGGATATTATGATTGGTGAAGGTCCCGCTGCTCGTTCCATTAAATTAGATTTACCCCCCTTTACCTTAG
>DAOVTJ010000100.1 GCA_030633165.1 Thiomargarita sp.
ACGCTGGCGCGTGGGAACGAGGTATATTTGTTTTTAATAAGTTTTTTCCTTAACTTAATGGCAGTGACGCTGGCGCGTGGGAACGAGATAAAAATGGTGGGCAAGCGGGTCACCTTGCGACCCATTCCCGTAAAAAACAAGGCTATTGTCGGATGGGTAACCTGTGTTATCTTGCCCACCAATTTTCCGTTAAAAATATAATCAATAAAAGGTTTTTTTTTGCCCCTATACCCAATTTGTAATCGTATTTTGTTCTTTTCTCAATCATGTAATGATTGAATATATCCTTCATCAATGGGCATATCATTTTGTTTCGCAGCCGCAGTCGCCAATTTATCACATCGTTCGTTTTCCACAATTCCAGCATGTCCAGGTACCCATTCAAATAACACATCATGTGGTTCACAAGCAGCCAGCAACCGTTGCCAAAGATCGATATTCAATGCTTTATCTTTTTTTGTTCGCCACCACCCATTATTACGCCATTTAAAAACATATCCCTTATTAATAGCATCTACTATATACTTAGAATCCGTGCGAAGTGTCACCTTACAAGGCTCTTTTAAAGCTTCAAGTGCAATGATTGCTGCCATTATTTCCATGCGATTATTAGTCGTTTTCTTGAAACCACCTGAAAATTCCTTCTCGTGTTCACCGTATATGAGAAGGGCACCGTATCCGCCTGCACCAGGATTTGGTGCAGCAGCCCCATCAGTGTATATCAAGATTGGTTTATTTGGTTCAGTTTTATTGTGGCTCATTTTTTGTTTTACTCAAAATTTTTTTTAGATTTTAGATTTCATTAGCATTCTTTATATTTGATTAACGCCGTTTTTCCCATAAATTGACTATTGCACAAAAAAAATCTGCCGTACGCTCTGCATCATAAATTGCAGAATGTGCTTCGCTACTATCCCAATCAAAGCCAGCAGATCGCACCACTTTTGCTAATACAGTTTGCCCAAAAAATATGCCGCCTAATGTCGCTGTATCAAAACTACTAAAATGATGAAATGGACTTTTAAGCCCAGTACGCTGCTTAGCCGCATTGAGAAAGTTTAAATCAAATGAAGGATTATGACCCACCAAAATGGCACGAGAGCAACCATGCGCTTTCACCGCCTGACGTATCTCCTTGAAAATCATTGTTAAGCCTTCTATCTCTGATACAGCAAAACGAAAGGGATGATAAGGATCCACTCCCAGAAAATCTAAAGACTTTTGATCAAGATTAGCCCCTTCAAATGGAATAAAATGGCAAAAATGTGTTTGAGCAGCTTGCCATAATCCCTGATTATCCATTTCTAATATCACTACCGCAATTTCTAATAAAGCATCACGTTCAGGATTGAGTCCAGCTGTTTCAACATCAACAACGACAGGTAAATATCCTCGAAAACGCCTAGAAATTGCTGTTCGTATTGTTTTTGCCATCAGTTTTGCACCCAATAAATATCTGTTCCCGCACGTAATGGAATCACTTTTTCCTCTCCAAATTCAAAATGTGTTGGCATTTGCCAAGTCCGTTTTTCTAATGTGATTGTTTGTGTATTACGAGGTAAATGGTAAAAATCTGCACCATAAAAACTCGCAAAACCTTCTAATTTGTCTAAAGCTTGTACTTGTTCAAAAGCTTCCGCATATAATTCTAGTGCCGCAGGAGCAGTGTATATCCCCGCACAACAACACATAGATTCTTTAGCAGATTGGGCATGAGGTGCACTATCTGTTCCTAAGAAAAACTTAGGATTACCACTCGTTGCTGCTTGTAACAAGGCTTGGCGATGTTCTTCACGTTTTAACACAGGTAAACAATAATGATGAGGACGTAATCCACCCTTAAAAATTTCATTACGGTTCATTAATAAATGATGGGCAGTTATTGTTGCTGCTAGGTTATTATTCATCACATATTCTACTGCTTCTTTGGTCGTAATATGTTCTAACACCACCCTGAGCTTGGGAAAATGCTTTAATATTCGTTCAAGTATTTTTTCAATAAAAACTTTTTCACGATCAAAGATATCTATATGTGGTGCCGTCTCTTCTCCATGTATTAATAATGGAATATCATACTCTTGCATCGCTTCAAGAACAGGAGACACCTGATGCCAATCTTTTACCCCACTATCAGAATTTGTTGTTGCATTCGCAGGATAATATTTAAGCGCCACAATATGTTTACTATTTTTTACCTTAGCAATTTCATCAACAGATGTATTTTCAGTGAGGTAAAGTGTCATTAACGGATTAAAGCGGCTATCAATGGCACAAATTTGCTTACGATAAGCTAATGCTTGTTCTACCGTTGTGATAGGAATCTTTAAATTAGGCATTATTATGGCACGTGCAAAGCAACGGGATGTCGCTTTAACAATTGAAGCCATATTGGCGCCATCACGTAAATGTAAATGCCAATCATCTGGTTGGGTTAAAGTTAAATGCTGCATAATATTAGCTCCACTTTTTTTTAAATTTGTATAAAACCATCACTGATATGAAAATCTGGTTTCTCGCCATTGTGCTCAAGTGCCCAATAAGAGCGTGTTTTATCATTGCATGCTAAGACGCAAGAAATCCCTATCTGACACCCTGAGATTAAGGGCAGGCTAACAGAAAGTGAAAAATAATTTTTGTTAAGTGTAGTTGTTATTTCTGGTTCAACACTATGAGATTCTTGCTTATTTTTGCGATAATCATCAAAGTGAAACATATTCCAAGTATTATCTGGAGAAAAATTAAACTCAAAATATTCTAATGATTTATTAGGTTTGATAAATAACTCAAAGCATGTATTTTCCCAAAGCTTATCAACTCGTTGTCTCTTCAAAAGATATGATGGAATTTTTATTTGACTTAAATGCCCTAAAACCTGATAGTTTATTTTAAAAAACGTTTTTTCAGCAAAAAATTCTCCTTTAACTGTAATATCAGGAAAAGAGAGAAAAGGTTTTAAGATAAATTTCGACATTTCATCTCCTCATCACAATTTAACAAAAAATCTTCTTTTCGTCCTCTTTGTCTAGCAATGAAGCTTTTTCCATTTTGGACAATAATTTCAGCAGGCATTGTGCCACTGAGGAAATATAACATACTGGCAGAAAAACCATAAGCACCTGAGTTAAATATACTAATAATATCATTAAGTGCGATATTAGGTAATTTCACTTCAGTTGTAAAAACATCCATGCTGGTGCATAAAGGACCACCAAGAGTGATTGCATGTTCATTAGGTTCTCTCATTTTATTGGCAATAGCGGTGGGATATTGTTTATTCATTCTAATAGGTAAAAAAGCATGATTTATTCCACCATCAATGATAGCATATCTTTTACCGCGGGATTCTTTGACACTAAGCACTTTAGTCAAAAAAATACCTGATTCAGAAACCAGAAATCTACCTGGTTCTAAAAAGAATTGGGTTTGGGATAAATCATGCTCTTGGGAGACTTTATTAATTAATGTTGTTAATCCCTTAGCAAAATGTTCAACATTAAATTCTGGTTCATAATCATTGTAGGGAACACCTAAACCGCCACCAAAATTGATATATTTTAGAGTAAAGTGTTTTGCGGCACGACAAGCAATATGCAAAGTATTTGCGATATTTTCTAATAATACCTCTTGATCAAGTATTTGTGATCCGACATAAATATGTATACCGACTAATTCAACCCATTCAGATTCTAATGCTAATTGAATTACCGTTTCAATATTCTCTTCATCTATGCCGAATTTTTGTGAACCGCCACCTGTTTGCATTTTCACACTTGTAACAACATGTATGGGATTAATTCTGAGACATACTTTGATTATGCGTTCTTCTGTCTTAGCAATCGTATTAAGACGCGATAATTCATCCATTGATTCAATATTAATAAGAAGAACATTGTTTTGAATCGCATATTGTATATCTTCATCTGTTTTTCCAGGACCATTAAAAATGATATCTTTACCCTCAAAACCCGCTTTTAAGGCAAGATAAAGTTCACCAGAAGATGCAATTTCTGCGCCTGCACCTAACGATCTCAAAAAAGAACAAATGCTAAGATTAGGATTTGCCTTAATCGCATAAAAAATTTTGACTTCTTTGGGGATTGAATGTTTTAAGGACTCATATTGTTTTCTAATAATTTCAACATCATAAACATATAATGGGGTAGCGTATTCTTTAACCAATGTTAAGACATTGATATCACCTATTTTCAAAATACCGTCTTTTTGTTTAAAATTTTTCATGAATTAATTGTTCTACTTCCTGTTGTGTATTTCCTATAACAATAGCACTAAATTTGCCCCATTGTAGAAAACCAATATTATACGGTAAAATTCCTCGCCCTGATTCTCTATCAAAAAGCGTCTTTTTTCCAAGATGATGTTTTAATGTGGAAAAGGTGGTTTTTGGTTCAACCTTTAAATGGGTTAATATTTTAAAATGTTTTTGTGAATCAGGAAAAAGTTGACGTATAACATAAAGTCCAAAAGAGGAGGCGTTGGCACGTCCATTAATGTCAACAGCAAAAACTTCTCCCTCAATTGTTTCTATTAAATCAATACCCACTAATCCTCGATATCCTTGTGATTGTAATTCTTCACAAATAGTGTGTGAATAATGCTTAATCTTTTCAATTTGAGTGGCTGAAGAGGGATAGATATTTCCCTGATGCTTTAACTGATTATCCAATATCTGATCAGTTAATCCTAATATTTGTATAATATTTACTCCAATATAGTATTGAATATTTACAGAATATAAAACATCATACATTTTTTCGACCAAAAATTGTTCTTGATTCTTACATTGTTGTAAATCAAGTGCATTTAAATCATTCTCATTTTTTATAGGCCAAACCGCGAATCCACCGTAGCTATGTTCTCCAATAATGATAATTTTCTTGTATTTAGCTTTCCAAGCTTTGGCGGTTTCTATCACAGAAAGCGAATTTGCGATTTGATGTTCTGGTACTGGTAATGCGAGTTTTTGTAAAATAACTGGCAAATAGAGTTTATTATTAACCTTGTGCGTCAAAGAAGGCGGAGAACCGTTCACTGTAGCATTAATTTTTTTTGCTAATTGAATTTCAGCTTGCGTACTAATATAAGGATGAAGCACGACTTTTTTTAGTGTACGTAGAAAAGCTAAAAGTTGCTCATCTTTTTGTATCCTGTCAGATAAGGTGTCTCCCTGAATACTTGGTATCAAGATATTTCGTGTACCAAGCCCTATATTTATTAAATAATCAAGGTAATCTTTATCAGGTAAATGATTAAGAATAATATAATCATCTTTAGCAACAAGGAAAAAAGCTCTTTCAGGATATTCATTTAATTCCGAGCTTATGATGTTGATATGATTTCCAGTAACATTTAAGGCACTGCGATGAATCGTATGTATAAAAACATTTGTTTGTTCAGACATGCTATTCTTCCTATTTATTGACTTAATTATCATCTTAAAATATTATATCAACAATGCCCCAACGTTTAAAATAAAAGACATGCAAACAAAATATACTCCAGAAACCATTGAATCGGAAATCCAAACAATTTGGAATACTAAACAATCCTTTAAAGCGGTGGTAGATCCCAGCAAGGAAAAATTTTATTGCCTTGCTATGTTTCCATATCCTAGTGGACGTTTACATATTGGGCATGTTCGTAATTATACCATCGGTGATGTTATAGCACGCTATCAGCGTATGAAAGGAAAGAATGTTTTACAACCAATGGGCTGGGATGCCTTTGGTTTGCCAGCAGAAAATGCTGCTATGAAAAATAATGTGCCTCCTGCAAAGTGGACACGTGAAAATATTGCCTATATGCGTAAACAATTAAAACGTTTAGGTTTAGGCTATGACTGGGAACGAGAGTTGGCGACATGTGATGTTGATTATTATCGCTGGGAACAATGGTTATTTATTCAATTATATAAAAAAGGGCTAATATACAAAAAAACCTCTCCAGTCAATTGGGATCCTGTTGATCAAACTGTCTTAGCCAACGAGCAAGTAATAGATGGACGCGGGTGGCGCTCAGGTGCATTAGTTGAACGGCGTGAAATTCCACAATGGTTTTTGAAAATCACCGCTTATGCTGAAGAATTGTTGCAAGGTTTAGATAAACTGGATGCATGGCCTGATGCGGTGCGTACGATGCAACGTAAATGGATCGGGCGTTCAGAAGGTGTCGAAATCAAATTTCAAGTCGGTGATAATGATTTAACTGTTTTCACAACACGTCCTGATACATTAATGGGTGCCACTTATGTAGCAATAGCAGCAGAGCATCCTCTCGCCAAACAAGCCGCTACCAATAATCCACAAATTGCAGATTTTATTAAAAGATGTAACCAAACAAGTACGGCTCAAGCCGATCTTGAAACAATGGAAAAATTGGGGATGGATATTGGTTTAAAAGCTCTTCATCCTATCACAGGGGAAAAATTACCTGTGTGGATCGCCAATTTTGTCTTGATGAGCTACGGTGCAGGCGCGGTGATGTCTGTCCCAGCCCATGATCAACGCGATTTTGAATTTGCTCAAAAATATGATTTACCCATTAAACAAGTCATTATTGATGAGCAAGAAGCAGAAAAACTTGAGGCTGCTTTTGTTGAGAAAGGTATTTTAATAAATTCTGAACAATTTAATGACTTGAGTTCACAAGATGCCTTTATTGCGATAGCAAAATATTTGGAAGAACAAGATAAAGGACAACGAAAAGTTAATTTCCGTTTACATGATTGGGGTATTTCTCGCCAACGTTATTGGGGTTGCCCAATTCCTATGATTGAATGTCCCGATTGTGGCACAGTACCTGCAACAGATTTACCTGTCGTTTTGCCAGAAAATTTGAAAAGTGGTTTAAAACAAAATCCAACATTTTCTCAAGTTAATTGTCCTCAATGTGGTAAGGAGGCTCAACGCGAGACAGATACCTTTGATACTTTCATGGAATCATCTTGGTACTATGCACGTTATGCTTGCCCTGATTATGATAAAGGGATGTTAGATGATAGTGTTCATTACTGGTTACCTGTTGACCAATATATTGGTGGTATTGAACACGCCATTTTGCACTTATTATATGCCAGATTTTTTCATCGTTTAATGCGTGATGAAGGCTTAGTTAAAGGTGATGAACCTTTTACCCGTCTATTGACACAGGGTATGGTCCTCAAAGATAATGAAAAAATGTCGAAGTCCAAAGGTAACACCGTTGATCCGCAAGATTTGATTGAAAAATATGGTGCTGACACGGTACGCTTATTTATCATGTTTGCTGCACCACCAGAACAATCCTTAGAATGGTCTGATAGTGCAGTGGAAGGGTCGTTTCGCTTTTTAAAACGTCTTTGGAAACAAGTTCTGACACATCTTGAAAATCAGGCGCCTACATTAGTACTTGACAAATTAAATGACACAGAGCGCGCATTACGTCGAAAAGTTCATGAAACGATTGCCAAAGTGAGTGATGATCTGGGACGTCGTTATACCTTTAACACAGCAATCGCAGCCATAATGGAATTACTCAATAACTTACACCGTGCTAAAGATAGCCCACAAACTCATGCTATAAGACAAGAAGCTTTAGAAGCTGTCACATTAATGTTATCACCCATTGTGCCACATATTAGTCAAATTTTATGGCAAGAATTAGGACATACAGGGTTAATTCTTGATGCTTCATGGCCTCAAGTTGATAAAAATGCCTTAATTTGTGATGAATTGAAAATGGTTGTACAAGTCAATGGAAAATTGCGTGGACATATCACTGTACCAGCAAATGCTGAAAAACAAGTCATTGAAACGGCAGCCTTAAATGAGTCAAATGTGCAACGTTTTATCACGAACAAAACCATTAAAAAAGTGATTGTGGTACCTAAAAAATTAGTTAATGTGGTGGTAAAATGAAATCAAAAATCAGTCTTTTGATAATTGGAGTATTATTTTTGAGTGGCTGTGGATTTCACTTACGTGGTTTGGATGCAGACATTACTTTGTATTTTCAAAGAGTGCATATTCGTTCAGTATCTGCCGATGCAGTCGCTTCTGAAATCAAACGCATTCTTATTGAAGACGGTCTAGAAGTTGTCCAAACTGCTAAGGAAGCTCAAATTGTAGTATATTTACGCAATGAAAAAGTGAAGCGGCGGATACTATCAATATCTTCTGATTCTGGGAAACTAGAAGAAATAGAACTCCATTATCGAATAGAAATGGAAGTTCGCAAACCTGATGATACAGTAATCTTAGAAAATCAGCCTATTAGCTTAGTACGTGATTACCGTTATAATGAACTGGCAGTATTAGCAACAGGTGCAGAAGAAGAGATGTTACATTTGGAAATGTTTCGTGATATTGTGGCGCAAATAATGCATAGAATGCAAGTCATTAGGATTGATAATGAGTAGTCTCGAGACAAAAAGCGTGGAATATATTCCCCCTTTGAAGAATACTTTTCCAAAACCACGTGGATGTTTATTTCGTTTTTTTTGGATTTTTATCATCATAATGCTGGTATTTATTGGGTTAATATTTGGGCGTCAATGGTATGACAGCATTTTAATACGTATAGATCATAATCAGGCTGTACATTCTGATGCTTCTGTGGTAAAAACGGGTATACATTCACAAATTCAGCCAACAGTTACTTTAGTTTATAAACTGCACAACGGAAAGAAAGTACGGGTTATTGCAGATGCGGAAGAATATTCAAAATTTATCAATCAACAAGTCAGCCTGTTGGAAAAAGCGAGAAAACAATTACATACAAAAACAGAAAAGCAATTGCATATCGCATTAACAAGTACCTTTGATACAATGCGTGAACGTATCAATCGCTTTGCTGATTGGTATTTTGCTTACA
>DAOVTJ010000024.1 GCA_030633165.1 Thiomargarita sp.
AAAATATTGTAATGAAATTATTGCTAAAGTTTATAAAATTGGTAATAATTTAGGATTACCAGGACCAGCATTACGTGATACTGTAGAAGGTTTAGAAGAGGATATTAAGGACGAGACTGGTGTCGATGTACGCTTGCCTGTAGATGTGGAAGGTGCGGACGTATTATTGGTTACACCTTCAGCAGATTTTTTTGCTGAGCCTCATATTGATGGTTTAATAGGCTATGCAAAGGTCTTTCATCAAGCAGGTATTTCTTGGACATTGAGTTCTCATGCTTCTGAGGCTGCAAACTTTGGGATGTTTATTGGTAGTTATGAAAACATGCGTCGTGTGTCATTACGTGTCCAAGAAGCAGCTCGCGATCTAAAAGTAAAGCGTCTTGTTTTTGGAGAATGTGGACATGCTTGGCGTGTTGCCTATAGTTTTTTAAATACCCTTGTAGGACCTTTTGATTTTCTGGATAAAAATTATCCTGTGCCTCAGCATATTTGTGAATTCACTTATGATTTGATTCAAAAAGGTGCTTTAACACTGGATAAATCGGCGAATGATCATCGCCGTCTCACTTTCCATGATTCCTGTAATGTCGCTCGTGGCAGTCGTATGGGCAATATGCCAGGTGGACAATTTATTATTCCACGTGAGCTTATTAAGGCATCCTGTAATCATTTTTATGATATGCCAGTCGACACCATTTGTGATCAAACTTACTGTTGTGGCGGTGGAGGCGGGTTGTTGACTGATGATCTAATGGAATTACGTGTTAAAGGCGCATTACCGCGTATGGAAGCCCTGAAATCTGTGGTTGATAATCATGGTGTAACTCACATGGCTTCAATTTGTGCCATTTGTAAAACTCAGTTCAGCAAAGTCTTGCCCTATTATGGCTTTGAAATGGATCAAATCATTAGTGTTCATCAATTAATTGGCGATGCAATTGTTTTAGGTCCTGAATAAACTAACCCTCACAACAACGGGGTGTTCAAACCCCGTTGCAACAAAATTTGATATGAAGCTACATTCTTTACTAAGCACTCTAGGAAAAATTGGTATTGGATTATTATTGAGCCTAGCTGTTAGTGCTCAATCAATCACTATACCTCAACCCCCTAAAGCCAAAAAGGACTTTTCTGACGCACAGAAATGTGTGGAGCCAATTGATATCATACGGCGTGATCATGGTACATTTCTTAAACAACATCGTGATGATACCATGCGTCACGGCGTACGTAATACACAATATAGCTTGGTGGCTTGCATAAATTGTCATGTGACACAAGATGCAGCTGGAAACTATCCAAATATCAAAGAAGGTTCTGAACATTTCTGTCGTAGTTGTCACACTTACGCAGCTGTGAGCATTGATTGTTTCCAATGCCATACGAGTACACCAACTATGGTAAGTGTACCAACAACGCATTAAGGTTGACATTTTCCACTCGTAAGATTAACGCCATTATATTAAAGAATCATCAGAAAATTTGGAGTACAAGGTTTACCTTGTACTCCATTTATATGTGTTTCACTAGCACTTCTCTTGATTTAAATTATTAAAAATGTTCTAATAATTTATGGCAGGGGGTGATTTACCGTAAGAATCAAGGTAAACCTTGCTCTCATTTACTTAATTATCGTGTGGAGACATAAATGTCAATTGAACAAGAAGTAGAACAATTTGCTCGGGAAATAATTAACTTTCATGGATTTCGATTCATTGAAGGTTTCGCTTGTATTATTCCTGATCAAGGTAAACACCCTAACACTGAAGGCTTATATTTATGGGGTTTTTCAGAAAAACGTATGCGTTTTGAAACGAAGGTTGAAAAGTTCCATGCTGTTAGCCGAATAAAGAGAATGGAAGAAATGTTGGGTGTACCTGAAAAGGAATACAAAAAACAACTTTTTATATTACTGCAAGATTATTTGAAAAGCCTTAAGGAAATTGGGTTTACAGAGATTGGCAAAGGTGTTAATTTGTTCGGAAAAGCAAAGATACATAATCTTCAAGGTGATGTGAAGCTGTTTGAAAATAATCTTGAGGTGCTTAAAAAAATGGAACAAATCACTCTCAATAACCCAATTCTCGCATTTGTGGAAGAACATGGTTATTTTGATGTGAAAAACAAGGATACATTGGTATGGGATGCTTCATTTGGAGGAAAAAAATCTTCTAAAACTCCTAAGAGCGCGAAGACTCCAAAAGCCACGAAAGCAACTACGCCTAAAACCACAGCTACTAAAACACCTAAAACCACACCAGCTAAAGCGTCCAAAGCCACACCAGCTAAAGCGTCCAAAGCCACACCAGCTAAAACGTCCAAAGCCACACCAGCTAAAACGTCCAAAGCCACACCAGCTAAAGCGTCTAAAGCCACAGCAGCTAAAACGTCTAAAGCCACACCAGCTAAAACGTCTAAAGCCACACCAGCTAAAACGTCTAAAGCCACACCAGCTAAAGCGTCTAAAGCCACAGCTGCTAAAGCGTCTAAAGCCACAGCTGCTAAAGCGTCTAAAGCCACAGCTGCTAAAGCGTCTAAAGCCACACCAGCTAAAACGCTTAAAGCCACAGTTGCTAAAACGTCTAAAGCCACAGCAGCTAAAGCGTCTAAAGCCACAGCTGCTAAAACGCCTAAAAGCACACCAGCTAAAGCATCTAAAGTCACAGCTGCTAAAGCATCTAAAGCCAGTAAAACTACGAATTCAAGCACAAACGTAGCAACAAAGACCAAAGCAGTTTCTGGCAGTATTTCTAAAACTGCTTTGGCTGATAAACTCAAGAAACTCGCAGAGGGACAACCAAAAAACACACCAGACGAGGAAGCTAGAAAAAAGGCTTGGGTTAAGCAAGTCAATGCCTTATACAAGAAGGTTGAAACTTGGTTATCTGAACATTCTAAAGTGGGTCACATATCTTTTGACATGTCATCAGTATCTGAAGATAATATAGGCCGATATGAAGTTGAATCTTTTGAATTGAATTTGGTGGGTAATCATCAAGTAATATTCGAACCTGTTGAAAGGAATATTCTGGGTGCTGTTGGTCGAATTGATGTTTATCATCGCGGTTATAATCTTCATAAAGTCATGCTCTTGCTTCATGATGAAGGTAAAAATAAACTACAATGGGAATTATGGAAAGATCTTAAAAAGGAAAAGCAACTGGCTTTTAATAAATCAACACTTGAAGGTTTGTTAAATCAATGGATTGAAAGTTAAGCTGTAGCCAGAATTGGATTTTCTGGGTATTATCTCATCAAAGATAAACCAAGTTCTCGAAGATAAAAGTTTTCTTCAAAAAACCTTATCTTCGAATAGAATAAGTTTGGTTTAATCTAATACCCGTGTTACTGTGGGCGATTATTATGTCATTTCTTGTCGAGTTCTACCGATGCCCTTCCCCTTTACGTCAAGCATTAATTAACAGATTAAAACCATGAACGAGGAAACTTCACCTACCCAAAATCGCCGTGACTTTCTCAAAACCAGTGCCATTGTTGCTGGGGTAACGGTGGCACCTGGCGTACTCTTATATAGCGTTTCTCAAGCAGGAACAACTAATGTTAGTTCAAAGGTACGTTGGGGAATGTTGATTGATACTGCAAAATGTGCAGAAGATTGTAATGAATGCGTGAGTGCCTGTGCAAATGAGCATGGTCTCACTGAAGATGTTCCTCCCGCCGTTAAGCCGCAGTGGATACGTAAGGTCGGCTTGCGTGATAAACAAACTGGCAAAGAATATTCTTTGCCAATGATGTGTCAACATTGTGAACATCCACCTTGTGTAGATGTGTGTCCAACTGGCGCCTCATTTAAACGTGATGATGGGATTGTTTTGGTGGATAGGCATATTTGTATTGGTTGCCGTTATTGTATGATGGCTTGTCCTTATAAAGCACGCTCTTTTGTCCATGAAACATTGGAAAATCAAAAACCTCATTCACCACGTGGTAAAGGAACAGTAGAGGGTTGTACATTATGTGTTTATCGAATTGATAACAACCAAGAGCCCGCTTGTGTAGAGGCTTGTAGTAAAAATGGTCATAAGGCAATGCTATTTGGAGATCTAAATAATCCTAATAGTGAGATTTCCAAAAAGTTGAAGGATGTCGCCAGTACCGCCGTGCGTCCTGATCTACGACTGAATCCTGGAGTGCGTTATCAAGGACTTTAAATTATGAAGAATATTAATTATTGTGTTATTGAGGGTAAAAGTGTCGGTTTTTTTGCGGGAATAGCGGTTTCAGGATTAATTACTTTACTTGGATTATGGGCAGCCTATAACATGGAGCATCATGGACATGTTATCACTGGTATGACTAATCAGATTGTGTGGGGGATGCCACATATTTTTGCTATTTTTTTGATTTTAGCAGCTTCAGGTGTGCTAAATGTTGCCTCAATCAGTTCTGTTTTTCGTAAAAGCCTTTATAAACCTTTCGCACGTTTATCTGTATTACTTGCTATCACTTTGCTACTTGGCGGCTTATCAGTTTTACTGCTAGATTTAGGTCGTCCAGATCGCCTACTTGTGGCAATGACTTCTTATAATTTTAAATCCATTTTTGCGTGGAATATTATTTTATATAATGGCTTTCTAGCGATTTGTATCATCTATTTATGGTTTATGATGGAACGGCGTCTGCAACGCTATTATCCTACAGTGGGTTTAATTGCCTTTGTTTGGCGTTTGATACTTACAACAGGTACTGGTTCAATTTTTGGCTTTCTCGTTTCACGAGAAGCTTTTCACACAGCGATTATGGCTCCCCTATTTATTGCTCTTTCTTTGGGTTTGGGATTAGCCATCTTTTTAATCGTATTACTTATTGATTGTGTGGGTAAGCAATGTTCTATGGATGTATTAGAACGACCTAAACAACTGTTAGGAGTATTTATTGCCTCAGTCTTTTATTTTGTGATGGTTTATCATCTTAGTCATCTGTATTTTACTGGACGTCATGGCATTGAATACTTTTTCTTGGTAGGGGGTGGTATTTATACCACACTTTTCTGGGGAGGATATATCCTTTTAGGCACTATACTACCATTATTAGTCTTATACCAAAATAAATTGATGAATAATACTATTAGTATTGCAACAGCCTCGCTCTTGACGATTATTGGTGGTTTTGCTTTATTATATGTGATTATTATCGGTGGACAGGCTTATCCGATAGACATCTTTCCAGGTATGGAAGTAATGAATTCTGGTTTTTTTGATAAACCAGAGAATGGATTACCTGGACATCTCTACATACCAAGTGGTTGGGAAATTATGTTGGGTTTTGCAGGTATTGGTATTTCTGCTTTATTAACTATAGTTGCAGTAAAAGTATTACCCCTTATGCCCTGTAGTATTGGGGATGTTGAATCTAATAATAAAGATTAAATAATTGAGAAACCAAGTTTTTTCCAGAAACTTGGTTTCTAGTTGTAACAAATAGGCTAAACATTTTTTTAAAAAAATGGGAAAGAAAATCTAAAGAAATATATCTTCCATTACCAATCTAGCACTGGTGCCCCCATGAAACATTTTAATTCTCATAAATTTATAAGAACCTTAGCAATACTCCTAGTAATCGCTGGTTTGAGTATTGCATGTGGAAATTTACCACAACAGACACAACCTATCATTGCTGTCCCATTACTTCCTGACGAACTTACTTGCTCTTTTGTCACCACAAAATCTCCTACTTTAATAACAGCAACAGCACGTGATTTACAAGTGACATTAGAGACAGTGCTATTTGAGTTAGATGCCGCAAATTTATTGCCTAAAGGCTTTCAGCAAATCGAAGAATTGGCTCAAGTGATTTTACAAACGGATTCCTATTCCGTACTTATAGAAGGATATACTGATAGTATGGGTAATCCTGTCTATAATCAGGAACTTTCAGAATTACGTGCTAATACGGTATATAATGCTTTGCTCATAAACGGTATTAATTCTGAAAAAATCGTTATAAGAGGTTTTGGTGCAGAAGACCCAGTAGCGACTAATGAGACAGAAGAGGGGCGACAACAAAATCGTCGAGTAGAGATTAAGCTTTTAAATGAGAGTCTCTAATAAAATTTACTATGCCTCATATTTTTATTTCAGCCGCCCATAAATCCTCAGGTAAAACAACAATTACTCTGGGATTATGTGCTGCCCTTACAGCCCGTGGAAAGCTTGTTCAATCTTTTAAAAAAGGTCCTGATTACATTGATCCATTGTGGTTAAGTCAAGCTACTAAGCGTTCTTGCCATAATCTTGATTTTTATACGATGAGCCCTACCGAAATCAAGAAATCTTTTATTTTACATAACAAAAATGCTGATATCAGTATTATTGAAGGCAATAAAGGTTTATATGATGGAATGGACATTGAAGGGACTAATAGCAATGCGGCATTAGCACGTTTGTTAGGAGCACCAGTTGTATTAGTACTTGATACACAGGGTATGACACGTGGTATTGCACCGCTAATATTAGGTTATCAAATATTCGATAAAAATATTAAAATTGCAGGTATTATTCTGAATCAAGTTGGAGGGGAGCGACATGAACAGAAGTTACGAGAATCAGTAGAATATTATACAGATGTGCCCGTTCTTGGTGCTGTGCAACATAATTCTCATTTAGTTATTAAGGAACGACATTTAGGATTAATGCCTAGTAATGAGGATAATCAAGCACGAAATAAGATTAATACGATTGCTAAATTGATTGCAAATCAAGTTGATATTGAACAATTAATGAATATAGCCCGTAAAGCTCCCGCTTTAAATTCCTCCTTTATCAAGAAACATCCTTATCCAACGGATTTGAAAATTGGTGTGATTCGTGATGCCGCTTTTGGTTTTTATTACCCAGGAGATTTTGAAGCCTTGAGACAGGCAGGGGCAAAATTAATTTTCATTGATGCTTTGCACGATTCTCAATTACCAGCAGTAGATGCATTATTTATCGGTGGCGGCTTTCCTGAGACACAAATGGAAAGTTTATCTAATAATAAGAGCTTAAAAAAAGATATTCGCAATGCGATTGAAAATTTTATGCCAGTTTATGCGGAATGTGGTGGTATGATGTATTTATCACGTCAATTGACATGGCATAAAAAAACTTGCAAAATGGTGGGTGTATTGCCATTTGATACAGTGATGTCTGCATGTCCACAAGGTCGAGGTTATGTCCATTTACGTGAAACGGGATGTGGGTTATGGCCTTTACAAAGGCAACAGGCCGAGTTTTATGCCCATGAATTTCATTATTCTAAAGCTATTAATTTACCTTCTGATCTCACTTTTGCCTATCAAGTTTTGCGTGGTACGGGTTTAGATGGGAATTATGATGGTGTGATTTATAAAAATACTTTAGCCAGTTACATTCATTTGCGTGATGTTGAAAATAATCATTGGACACAACGCTTTGTTGATTTTGTCCGTAAATATAAAACCAATATAATTTAAAGTAGCCCATGTTAAAACTCACTAAGAGAGCAGCCACACGAATTTTAAAAGCCGCAGAACAAGGTAATATGACAGGACTTGCCCTACGTCTTGCGCCACTAATTAAAGCTGATGGGAGTCTTGAATATAATAAGATGGGCTTTGATGAAATCAAAAAAAACGATATACATATTCATTGTGAAGGAGTTGATATTGTTTTTGAGCCCAGTTATAAGGATTTATTGGATGGTGCAGTCATGGATTTTATTGAAATTGAAAAGGATAATTTTACTTATGTTTTTCTCAATCCAAATGAACCTCATTATGTCCCCCCTACAGAAGAATAATATCATTAAAATAGCTTAATTGATGGCATTATATTGTCAATATTTTGGAGTGGACCCAATGGATTCTTTTTAATTTCAAGTATCGAGACGTTAGGTTCGCCTCCCCATACTTTATGCACCACTAAACCATCATTCAAGACGATTAAGGCATTAAACTTCCAACCTGTTGTGAGTTTATTTCTTTGAAAGTTTAATAAATCCTTAAAAACACTGCCATAACGTTTACTATCCAAAAATTGGGGTGATACTTGATAGCCCAAACAAACATCTCTCACCTCTAAACAAGAGCGTACCCCTTGATCCAGATTTTCCATTCTAATGGAATCATTAGGCAAAAAGATTCTCAATAGATCAAGATAAGTAATCAATTTTACATTTGGGACTTTAAATGGATCAAAACCAAGTAGTTTTAAATCTTCATGGGTTGTTTTATGGGGTATGATATTATCAAAAGCTTTTTTAGCCTCTGCAAAATCTTGCCAAGGTGATTTAGTCGTTTCCTCAATAGAAGGTAACATCCCAGAACAACCACTGCCTATTAATGAAAATATAGTTACAGTTACATATAATATTTTGTTCATACTGTATTTAATTAAATCAAAAAAACCGCCCCGTTTTTTTTAAACGGCGACAGTTTAGAACAATAGCTAAAATTATCTTCTTCTTCTACTCTTTTTTATTTTCACTTCACGCATGTCTTCTTGACCTAAATTATCTTTCCACAAAAGTATCACCTTATCTCCCACGACTCCCCCTTGAAATCTGAAAGCAAGATAAGGATTTTTAGCGATACCATTACCCCAGATCGCCGACATCACAACTTCACCATTGTGTGTACAAATTATTTCTTGAATAAAATGAGCGGGTATTAATTTACCGGTTTTTAAATCTCTACGAGTTCCAATTTCCATAGGATGTTTTATCAGTGCTTTCACCTGAGTAACATTATTCTTCAATTTAGCTTGAAGACGTATTGTTGACTTTGCCACTTATATTCCTCCTTTACTGTTAACCGCCACAACCACCAATGGTAACTTTTACTGCACGATGTGCCATATAAAATCTTCCATCTGCTTTCACTATGGCGATGATATTGGATGTTTCTCCTAATTTAATACGGGTTTTGATCCAAGCATCTGCATTGTTAGCAAAATTAAAATGAGCCACTAATGGTGTCGGGTTTTTTTCACCTAAAATTGTAATAGATTCAACTTTAGGTAACTTAGTTGTCACCTCAATTGGGACAACCGCACCATTTTCAGCAATGTCAGGGGCATCAATGATAATTTGGTTACTCTCTTTTGGAGTAACAGTTTTAAATAACTTTAGTAGAACATCTTTGACATTTTCAGCTTCAAAAGCATTCTGTGGCCATTCCTTAGCCATAACAGTTTCAGGCAAAATGCTAGTGCCTAATGCCATTGCACCACCGGTGGCAAGAATGCCTTTTAAAAAGCTTCTACGTGGTAAAGTCATTTCATTTTATCCTCTTTATGATTAATATTTTGATACCATTTTTTCTTCAAGCAACTGTGTTGTTAATTCCTTATAACGTGTTTCTATACGTGAAGTCAAATAAGAATTTCTATTTTGTTGTTGACGTGCCAACTTAATTTGTTCTAAGGCAAGTTTTGTTTGACCCATAAGATGATAACTATTTGCTAATGTTAAATGTGCAGTCGCAATAGCCCCTGTTGCTTGATAAGCTTTCGCTAACAAATGATAATAGTAGGGATTTGATGAAGAGGGTATCTTTAGTAATACTGCTTTAGCTTTTTGGGCGATATTATTTTGCAATAATTTTTCAGCATAAGAAATTCCCAACATTTTATCACCAGGATAAGCTTGTAAAGCTTGCTCATACACTTGCATAGCCTTGACAAATTTATTTTGCAATAAAGCTAAATTTGCTTTTAATAAATGGTATATGATCCTATCAGCATCATTTTTAAATAGCCAATCAATTTGTGTTTGTACAGCATCGCCTTGCTGGGTTGCTAATAATGTTAAAGCCAGGGCATAACGAATAGCACGCTCATCACGATAGCGCCCTGTTTTTAACATTTTCTCTAATTTTTTCTTTAAGCTATGTTTATTATCAGCAGTTAATATCAATAATTTAGCCTTCATTAAATGATATAGTGGTGTATCTTTCTTCTGTTGACGAGGATATTTCTCAGCTCGAACCCGTGCTTCAGCAATACGATCAGTTGTCACAGGATGGGTACGTAAGAAGTCAGGTACCCCTTGGTGATAACGACCTGCTGCTTGTAAACGTTCAAAAAAACTCGGCATATCATGCGCTTCAAAACCTGCTTTAGCAAGAATTTGCATACCAATATGGTCGGCTTCTGTTTCATGGGTACGAGTAAAATTAATTTGCATTTGCACATTACCTGCCATCACAGCAGCAGCAGCAGCTTGCCCAACCTCTGGATTTCCAGCACCTGCCATCAGCACTGCTGCTATCAAAACTGCCATCGCTGGCAAAGAAAAACGTTTTGAATCTGCAATCATGCGAGCAATATGACGTTGAGTGACATGAGAAATTTCATGAGCGACTACAGAAGCGAGTTCACTTTCGCTATGAGTTTTTAAAATTAAACCGCTGTGTATACCCACAAAACCACCAGGTACGGCAAACGCGTTGATAGAAGAATCTTTAATAACAAAAAAATTAAACTTTTGTTCAGGTTTATTGCTGTATGAAGCTAGACGATTACCCAAAGCATTAATGTAATTATTGATTTGAGCATCCTCTATGACAAAAACCTGCCGACGTAATTGACGAATAAAATTTTCTCCCAATTTTTGTTCGTCTGCAGGTGACATGACCGTATTAGCAGAAATACCAATATCAGGTAATTCTATTGCAGCAGCAGGTAAAAAAGCTACATATAACAATATTAATAAGCAATAACGCATCTACAGTTACCTTTTATATTTTTAATATTGTTTTGAAAACAATATTATGATAACATTTAAATTGATTTAAAAAATAGAGGAAAACTATGGGTTATCTTGAAGACCTGAAAAAAGAAGCCGAAGACCGTCAAAAACAGGCTGATGCACAGATAATAGAAACACAAACTCAACAAACTCAACGAGAAGAACGTTTTCGTACTCAAGTAAAACCTGCATTAAAACGATTGCGTGACTACTTGCATGATTTGACTGAACAACTGAACTATCTTAAACCTGATACACCTGTAACTTATGACATCAAGGGTTATGGTGAAGTTAAGGATTTTCAACAACAAGATTATCGCTTAATCAGTCTTGATAATCTTGATATACCCAACAAATCCACAACTAAACATTTAAATGATACCCGCAGCGATTTTCTCTTGCGTTGTATTTGTAAAACACCGTACAAATATCGTCTGAAAAAGCACAAAGATTCTGAGGTTCAGTTACAACGACAATATTTTACACAGCATAATATCTCTTTCACTTGCAACGAAGAAACTGATGCGAATTACAAATTGACAAGAGCAATATTTGTATTTGAACCTGAGTTGATTGTCGAATTTAAGTTTACAGGTAATTTTGAAGCTAGTACTATTAACTTAACAGTTAGAAACTTCTCAGATTTAAATTCTCAAGCATTATATACTTTAAAACCTGAACAAATCAACGGACCATTTTTAGATGAAATGGCGAAATACATTAGCAGGCAACCCCATCGATTTCGCATGCCTAATAATAAGAAAAAAACACGAGCAACAGCCGTAAACCGCTAGCGTCTAAAACTTAAACAGAAAACTCAAGAAATAAAGGGACAAGTAATAATAGTTATTAACTTGTTAAAATCTATTAACATATAGAAATAACCGAGCTAGAAAACGTGCTATCAGAAAAAATACCTATTCGTCATGATTGGTCGCTTGATGAAATTACGACATTATTTGAAATGCCGTTTAATGACTTGATTTTTCAGGCACAAAGTACACATCGTGCCTCTTTTAATCCTAATCAAGTGCAATTAAGTAGCTTATTAAATATTAAAACAGGCACTTGCTCAGAAGATTGTGCCTATTGTTCACAAAGTGCACACTTTAAAACAGCACTTAAACCACAACCTTTAATGGATTTGGATACTGTGATTGCCGCAGCCAGCAAAGCTAAAGCGAATGGTGCCACACGGTTTTGCATGGGAGCAGCATGGCGTTCCCCAAAAACAAAAGATTTTGACAAAATTTTAGACATAATAAAAGCGATCAAAGCATTGGGCTTAGAAACTTGCGTGACTTTAGGTATGCTTAATACGACACAAGCCCAACGCTTAAAAGAAGCAGGTTTAGATTATTATAATCACAATCTTGATACATCAGCTGCCTATTATAAGAACATTACTAGCACCCATACGTACCAAGACCGTCTTGACACACTTGATAATGTGCGTGCTGCTAATTTAAAAATGTGTTCTGGTGCTATTATTGGTATGGGCGAAAAATTAACAGATCGTGCCGCTCTGTTAAAAACTTTGGTTAATCTGCCCATTCATCCAGAAAGCGTGCCAATTAATCAGCTTATTCCTGTAGCAGGAACACCTTTAGCCGAAACAGCAGCGATTGACCCGTTTGATATTGTGCGTTGCATTGCGGTCACACGGATTTTAATGCCAGCCTCACATATACGTTTATCAGCAGGACGGGCATCAATGAGTGATGAATTACAAGCCTTATGCTTTATTGCAGGCGCAAATTCAATTTTTTATGGTGAAAAATTATTGACAACTGATAATACTACTGTTGATCAAGATCAACAATTATTTAGTCGTTTAGGTATAGAAACGATTTAAGCACAATGCGGCATATTGTACGCCGCATCAATTACCGTTCTACTCTTTTAAACTTCCTAGTTTTTTTGACTGACGGATCAGATGCTTTCAAATTCACAAGTTCTAATAATGCCTTTTGCTTCTCGCTATCAAGTTCAAGATGATGACCAGCACGTAATTTTTGTGGTAAAAGAATTGGACCAAAACGTATTCTAATTAAACGGCTCACCGTTACGCCTTGTGATTCCCATAATCGCCGCACCTCATGTTTACGTCCTTCACTAAGTATGACATGATACCAATGATTTGCACCACTGCCTCCAGCATCAACAATTTTTTGAAAATGTGCCATTCCATCCTCCAACTGAATACCAGCACGTAAGCGTTTAAGCATTGTCTGATCTACATTACCAAGAATACGCACAGCATATTCACGTTCAATGGTGTAAGAAGGGTGCATTAAACGATGGGCTAATTCTCCCTCTGTTGTCAGTAACAATACACCAGCAGTATTCAAATCTAAACGACCCACACTAATCCAACGCCCAAGTTTAGGTGATGGCAAGTGTTCAAATATTGTTTTTCGTCCTTCAGGATCATGGCGTGTACAAACTTCCCCAATAGGTTTATGATAACACAATACTTGTCGGGGGGGGATTTCTAAAGCGGATAAGCGGAGTTGACGTCCATTAATACGAATTTTATCGCTACTATTGATACGATCACCAATAGTAGCCTTCTGCTGATTGACTTCTATGCGTCCCTCACGAATCCAATTTTCAATTTGCCGTCGTGAACCTAAGCCTGCACGGGCTAATACTTTTTGTAATTTTTCAGTTGGAATAGGCATTATTGTTTATACTTGTGAAATATTATTATTTTAAATGAATTATAAGATTTTTTAAAGAAAAATTTTCAGAATTAATTTTTCATAGCCATGCATATATTACTAATCAAAACATCCTCATTAGGTGATGTCATTCATACCCTGCCTGCCCTTACTGATGCCAAAAAGCATTATCCTGAACTACAATGCGATTGGGTAGTTGAAGAAGCATTTGCAGAAATTCCGACTTGGCATTCTACAGTAAAACGTGTTATCCCCGTTGCAATAAGGGAATGGCGCCAAAAAGTTTGGCAAACTTGGAATAATGGTACATGGCACAAATTTATTCAGACATTGACTCAACAAAACTATGATAAGGTGATTGATGCACAAGGTTTAATCAAAAGTGCCGTTCTTACTTATAAAGCACGTGGTCTTCGTTGTGGCTTAGATCGTCATTCAGCACGTGAACCATTAGCAGCATTGGCTTATCAACAATGCTACGCTATCCCAAAAGAACAACATGCTATCACACGAATAAGACAATTATTCGCTAATGTGTTAAATTATCCGCAACCTAATGAACTACCAGATTATGGTATTGCGAGTTATTTTAAACCGCAAGTCACACAATCTAATGTGATATTCTTACATGGAACAACATGGTTTACAAAACATTGGCCTGATGAGTATTGGATCGCATTGGCGCAACATGTTATAGCATCTGGCTTAACAGTGCGTTTACCTTGGGGAAATTTACAGGAATATGCCCGTGCAACAAAAATTGCCGCGACACATCCAAGTATTAGTCTTATTCCAAAAAGCAATTTGCAGGGTATTGCAACCGCTTTAGCACAAACACAAGCGGTAGTTGGTGTAGATACTGGACTTTCTCATCTTGCTGCAGCATTAGCTGTACCATCGGTGACTTTATATGGGGCAACACAACCTGCTTGGACAGGAACTTATGGATCAAAACAAACACATTTGTTGGCTAATTTTCCCTGTGCACCTTGTTTGAGGAAACAATGTAATTTGTCTAATAACTCTCGAGCGTGTTATGAGGATTTATCGGTGGAGAAAGTCTGGAAAGCATTGCAAAAATTGTTATAAGGAAATGAAAAAAAGCAGGTTATGCATAAAATATACCAAAGCATTGTAGATAATATTGAAAATGTTATCACTGGTCAAAGCTACACCATTAGAAAATTATTAGCTGCCTTTGTAAGCGGTGGACATGTGCTACTAGAAGATTTACCAGGTACAGGTAAAACCACCTTAGCTAAAACATTGGCACAATCTCTCCAAATGAAATTTCAGCGTATTCAATTTACTCCTGATTTATTGCCCTCAGATATTATAGGCGTATCAATTTTTGATCAGCATGATAAATCCTTTCATCTTCATAAAGGTCCTGTATTTACAGAAATTTTACTAGTTGACGAAATTAATCGAGCTTCTCCTAGAGCACAATCGGCACTTTTAGAAGCAATGGGTGAAAAACAAGTTAGCATAGATGGAGCAAGATATCCACTAGGCGATTTCTTTTTTGTTATTGCAACACAAAATCCTATTGACTTTCATGGGACATATCCTCTACCAGAAGCCCAAATGGATCGTTTTGCGATGCGTTTAAGTTTAGGTTATGTGGAAGCAGAATCGGAAGTGGCTATTCTTAGCATGCAACAACAATTGACTAAAGCGATTACTGCTTGTGCTAGTCGAGATGATATTCAAAAACTAAGGCAAGCTGCTCAAGCAGTCTCTATCAGTGAAGAATTAAAACGCCATATTGTTGATTTAGTCAGAGCAACACGTAACACGCCAGGAGTAGAAATGGGCGCAAGTCCACGTGCTGCATTGACCTTGATGAAAGCGGCTCAAGCATTAGCATTATTTGACGACATGCCAATGGTCACTCCTGCACATATTCGCGATGATCTTGCAGTACCTGTCATCGCTCATCGTTTGAAGCTTGATTCACAGGCTCGCTTTGGTGGGGAAGATAGCGAAAAAGTGGTAAAAGAGATTTTAAAGCGAATAGATTCACCTATTTAACAATGGATAATTGAATATGAGACACTTTTTATTCAAAAATTTTAATAGGATATTTGCTTCAGATCATTGGATACGGTGGCATTTTACCAAAGCAGGCTTATTGGTACTTGGTGGCTTAATTACAGCAGGGATGTTTGGTATTGATACAGAACGTACTGTGGCTTATCAATTATTTTCTCTTCTAGGTGGATTATTGCTATTAGCCATTTTGAATAGTTTATTTTTTCGTGTGCGTTTGACAGCACACCGTGAATTACCACAATTTGCGACAGTAGGGCAAACGCTACATTATTGGGTGCTAGTAAAAAATCATAGCCAAAAATTGGAACAAAGTTTATCTTTGCGAGATAATCTGAAACAAGAGTTACCTAGTTTTAAAACATTTTTACAAGCAAAAGAGCCTGGACACAAAAAACGTAATTGGTTTGATAATTATGTGGGCTATCCGCGTTGGCTTTGGCTAATGCAACTCAGCAGAGGTGCGGAAATTACTGAAGAAACTTTGCCACCTATTCCGCCTGGTGATATTGAAATAAAAATGACACTTATACCTAAACGGCGGGGCTATGTACATTTTGAAAAAATTACCTTTGCCCGTCCAGATCCATTTGGACTTTTTAATGCCTTTTATAACTTCGATAAGCCAGATAGTTTATTGATTTTACCTAAACGTTATCCTGTTGGTGAAATATCACTATCAGGTACAAGAAAATATCAACGCGGTGGCGTACAATTAGCTATATCAGTCGGTGATGCCGAAGAATTTGTGTCATTACGTGAATATCGCCCTGGTGATCCGTTACGACATATCCATTGGAAAAGTGTCGCAAAAATGGGTAAACCTCTTGTTAAAGAATATCAAGATGAATTTTTTGTTCGTCATGCCTTAATTCTGGATACTTTTACTGAGCAACCTTTTGGAGAATTATTTGAAACTGCAGTTTCAGTCGCCTCCTCTTTTGCATCTGCACCACGTAGCCAAGATGTCTTATTAGATTTAATGTTTGCGGGCACGCAGGCGTATTGTTTTAGCAGTGGACGGGGTTTGGGACAAACTGATAAGTTATTAGAAATATTGGCTTGTGTACAGGCTTGTACAGATAAAGACTTTCAGTGCTTATACCCTTTATTGATGGAACATCTGGGTTCCCTCAGTGGTTGTGTTTGTATTCTATTAAATTGGAATGATGAGCGTCAAAATTTTGTACAGTTATTACAAAAATCTGGTATTCCTTTGTTAGTTGTTGTGATTAGTGATATTGAATTAGAAATTGAACAGACAGATGTGCATATTGTACATCCTAATGCAATTACTGAGGATTTGTCAAATATCTTAGGAAACCCTAAAACATGACTCCGCCACCATTTTTACTAGGTTCCACATTACTGTTTTGGGGATGGCAAAGCCATTTACTCCTATTTGCAGTACCAATGGCATTGATTTTAGAAAGTGCACGTTTGTTTGAATGGCGTTGGGCATTTTCTGATAAAGATTTTAATCGTGTCACAGATTTTACCTCATTATCATTATTCATCGCCGCAATTTACGTGCTTGTTTTACATTCTCTTCGCGATTGGATGACCTTATTGAGTTGGTTGCCTCTGTTATTTTTTTTACTGATAGTCACCCAAACTTATAGCACTCAAGGAACAATCAAATTGAGTAGCTTGTTTTTATCGTTACGCCGTTCTAAAAACAAGCAGCGTATTAATCTCATATATCCATATATGCTGCTGTGTCTCTTATCAGGCAGTGTGAGCAATGATATCTGGTTTTTTATAGGGATAAGCTTACTCATTGCTTGGGCTTTATGGACGATACGTCCTAAACGCTATTCAATGACTATTTTTGGCTTATTATTGGCAATAGCTGTCACATTGGGTTATCTTGGTCAAATGGGTATCTATCATTTACGTGCCCAAGTAGATGAAATTATCCTTAATTGGTTAGAAGACAGGTTTGGGGCAGATAGAGATCCTTATCGGCAAAATACGGCAATTGGTGACATTAGACAACTTAAATTATCAGATAAAATTATTCTACGGGTAGATACACCTCACCCAATACAATTACGTGAAGCCAGTTATAATATATAT
>DAOVTJ010000160.1 GCA_030633165.1 Thiomargarita sp.
GGACGCAATTTTATCATGATATTGTATCGCTTAATTTCCTTAAACGCCATATCAGTGCGAATAGCCGCAAATTGCAACACTTGGTCAAATACTTTATTTAACCCTGTTGTTTCTAAATCGTAGAAAAGATAAGTATCCATTTTATTAAGAGCTTTAGTTTGTTAAAATTCCATTATTCCAAAATAATATACTATATTTAATATGGCTGATTTTAGCATTTTTGTCCTTGTTGTCTTGTCTGGTGTTTTTAGCTATTTTAATGGCTTTGTCAAAGAGCTTTTTTCATTTTTGAGTTGGGTAATTTCACTCATTATAGCTATATTTTTCTTAGAGGATATGGCAAACCTATTAATAATATTAATACCACATTTTCTTGATTTGCGTTTAGCAGTTGCCCTGATGATCTTATTTATCAGTAGCTTTTTTCTCCTTGAGTGGTTTAATTACCTCCTTCTTAATTCTATAGGATGTAGCCAATTATCTGTACCTGATCGTATTTTAGCAGGTTATTTTTGTTTTGCTAGGAGCAGTGTTATTATTACTTTTTTTCTCATTTTAGCAGGATTAACTCATCTTCCAACCGCTGACTTTTGGAACAAATCTTATGCTATTCAGGCTGTAAAACCTGTTCTGGTGGAATTTAATCGCCAGATGCCACTTGAGATTGCACAACAATTTCAATTTTAACTATTAACTTTTTTTTGAGTTTTTTTATGTGTGGAATTATTGGGATTGTCGGAAAATCCAGTGTAAATCAAGCCCTGTATGATGGGCTAACGATGTTACAACATCGTGGTCAAGATGCAGCTGGTATTGTAACTTATGAGAATGACCGTTTGTATTTACGTAAGAATAATGGTCTTGTTCGTGATGTTTTTCAAACTCGTCACATGTTAAACTTGCGTGGTAATATGGGTATAGGTCATGTGCGTTACCCGACAGCGGGTTGTGAATCAAGTGCTGAGGCACAACCCTTTTATGTGAATTCTCCTTATGGTATCACTTTAGCCCATAATGGCAATCTGACTAATGCAGAACTTTTGAGAAAGGAATTATTTCAAGAAGAATTACGCCATCTCAATACTGATTCAGATTCTGAAGTCTTACTCAATGTTTTTGCTCATGAATTACACAAATTAAATAAACTCAATATTAACCATAAGGATATATTTGAGGCAATTAGATGTGTACATAAACGTTGCCGAGGTGCTTATGCCGCTGTAGCAATGATTACTGGTGTAGGTATTGTTGCTTTTCGAGATCCTTATGGCATTCGTCCTATTGTATTTGGTAAACGTACCACCGCAACAGGAACAGAATACATGATTGCCTCGGAAAGTGTGGCAATTGATGTACTAGGATTTGAATTGGTACGTGATATTGCGCCTGGAGAGGCTATTTTTATCACAATGGATGGTCAGTTATATACTCATCAATGTGCCGAAAATGCCATTCAATCGCCTTGTATTTTTGAAATTGTTTATATGGCACGTCCTGATTCACTGATGGATGGTATTTCTGTATATAAGGCACGCTTAAATATGGGTAAAATGCTGGCTAAAAAAATTATACGCCTTTATCCAAAACACGATATTGATGTTGTGATACCTATTCCTGATACCAGTCGCACTGCAGCTGTACAACTAGCACGTCATCTAAATTGCAAATACCGTGAAGGTTTTGTGAAAAATCGCTATATTCCACGCACTTTCATCATGCCTGGGCAAGCAATGCGTCAAAAATCTGTACGCCAAAAGCTCAATGCTATTAATTTAGAATTCAAAAATAAAAATGTCTTATTGGTGGATGATTCGATAGTACGTGGAACAACTTCTCAACAAATTATAAAAATGGCACGTGAAGCAGGTGCGAGAAATGTCTATTTTGCCTCAGCCGCTCCCCCCGTCCGTTATCCGAATGTTTATGGGATAGATATGCCATCTCCTCAAGAATTACTTGCTCATAATCGTGCTACCAAAGATATTGCCCAAATAATTGGGGCTGATTGGTTAGTCTATCAGGATTTAGAAGATTTACTTGCTTGTGCTCGCAAGGGTAATAAAAGTCTCAAAAAATTTGATACCTCATGTTTTACAGGGCAATACATCACCGGTGATGTTGATCAAACTTATCTTGATCATATTGAATCTCATCGCAATGATGCGGCAAAAATGAAACACCAGCGGGGAAATACGGAAATTCTTGATTTAAATAATGTCTAAAGGGTGTTTTTGTTTTCTTGGTATAATAATTTGTGCCAAGAAAATTTTATTCAATTCCAGCATAAAACTCCCGTACAAAATCCTCTAAGCGGTGCGCTACAATAGCCTGTCGTAATCCTTGCATTAATGTTTGATAATAATGCAAATTATGCACAGTATTCAAATGTGAACCCAAAATCTCTCGTACCTTGTCTAAATGATGCAAATAAGCCCGACTATAATTTTGACAGGTGTAACATGTACATACGGGATCAAGTGCTGTGGTATCATGTCGATATTGACTATTGCGAATTCGTACCACACCTTCGCTGGTGAATAAATGCCCATTTCGCGCATTACGGGTAGGCATCACACAATCAAACATATCTATACCCCGACGCACTGCTTCAACAATATCCGTTGGCGTTCCTACACCCATGAGATAACGCGGTTTATCTTGAGGTAAGTTTAAGTTTTCCAAAATTCTTTGCATATCTTCTTTTGGTTCACCCACCGATAATCCACCGATCGCATAGCCATCAAATCCAATATCTATTAATCCTGCTAAGGAAATTTGCCGTAAGTGTTCATACATGCCGCCTTGCACAATACCAAATAATGCAGCAGGATTATCATTATGGGCTATTTTAGAACGCGCCGCCCACCGTAAAGATAATTCCATTGAATCGCGGGCTTGATCTTCACTTGCAGGATAAGGCGTACATTCATCAAATATCATAACGATATCAGCCGCTAAAGCACGTTGCACTGCCATAGATTCTTCTGGTCCTAAAAAGACTTTTGCGCCATCTATTGGAGAGCGAAATGTGACACCTTTTTCACTAATTTGTCGCATTTTTCCCAAACTAAAGACTTGAAATCCGCCTGAGTCAGTGAGAATCGGGCGTTCCCAATGCATAAATTTATGTAAACCGTCATGAGCCGCAATAATTTCCGTGCCAGGGCGTAACATTAGGTGAAAAGTATTACCTAAAATAATATCTGCACCTGTTGCACGAACTTCCTCAGGTGTCATAGCCTTAACGGTGCCATAAGTACCAACAGGCATGAAAGCGGGAGTTTCTACGGTGCCGCGCGAGAAATGGAGGCGGGTTCGACGGGCTAATCCATCGGTGCTTAGGCATTCAAAGTGCATGGTTATCAGTTATCAAAAACTATTATATATCGCTGTCACAATACTATCTTCAATAGTATCAGCCTTCCTGTGTCCACATTGATTGTTATTCAAAAATAGGGCATATCCAAAAACCTTCCCTTTTTTACTTTCAACATAACCTGCTAAAGTACTTACACCGTTTAAACTGCCCGTTTTTGCTTTAATTTTTCTATATGCAGATGAATGTGTTAGACGAGAAGCATAATTTGTTAGAGCAGCCAGAAAATCAGCGCCTATATCAAAACGTATGTACATGTTTGACAGTAAATCCGTTATCGCGCGGCTTGTCATACGGTTTTTTCGTGATAAGCCTGAACCATCTGCTAAGACTATGCCTTGTGTTATCACCCCGTTATTTTGTAAAAAATTTTTAATGAGTTTTAAGGCATTTTTATGAGAACCAGGGATGCCTACATGTTCTGCTGCGATAGTTTTAAGAATTTGTTCCGCAGTTAGATTATTGGAATAGGTATTTAATCCTTTTAAAATTATTGATAAAGGTTTTGAGCGATGTTCATAGATTTTAGTGCCAACACTTGGGGTAAAAACGACTGCGGTGGTTTTATTTATTGTTATACCAACTTGCTTCAATAATGCATGAAAAGTTTCAGCAACATAGTGCAATGGATTAATAACATTTAGATAAATACGTTTTTCTTTAGCTTTTATAGAAAGATTTCCATCTATCCATAACATTTTATTAGTTCTATTGAGTGAAACTGTGTTTTTACCTTTTCTAATCGTTTTGCTTTTATTTTTTAAGAGCAGATAAGGCGGTTCTAGCCAAACATTTAGACGATCACCGACTTTTTCTCCTGCTTGGACATGAACAAGAAACGTATTAAAATCTAAAGATAACGCACTGAGTTTAGCATCATAAGCACGCTGACTACGTTTATTTTGCCAACTGGGCGCCCTATCATATTTATCAAAAAAATGAGTATCGAGCACTAATTTTCCTCTAATTTCATTAATACCACTTGCTTTGATTTGGGTAGCAATACGCCAAAGGTTTTCAGTAGATAATGTCGGATCACCGCTACCGCGTATGATTAAATCCCCATGAATTACGCCATTTTTTCGTTCACCGCTATATAAAATTGTCGTTTTAAAACGATATTCTGGTGTTAAATAATGTAATGCAGCTGCAGTGGTAATGATTTTCATTACTGAAGCAGGTAATAAGGGAGTTAGGGCATTATGGGCGTAAATATTTTGACCACTGGGTAGGGCGACTATATTAATAGAAGTTTGTGCATGATCTAAACAACGGGCTTTTAAAATTGTATCTATTTTTTGACTTAATGTTTGTGAAGTAGCTGAAACTGTTATGAAGAGATAAAGCCAGCTGAAATTTTTTAATAAAATAATATTTTTCATTTGCGAAATTTTTTGGTTAATAGTAGAGAGTAAACCTATTTCTTTCATTGAAGTGAGTATATACTACAAGTTGTTTTTAACAAATCACAACAATGAAAAAATTTATTCTATCTATTCCGCTCATATTATTGATTGCTACCATTCCCTATTGGACAGGAAGGGTGGCTGAACAGAAATTTCCTCAGATCCAACAACATCTTTTTCAGAAATTTAATCTAAAAGCAGTGGAGAGTACCTATCAACGCGGTTGGTTTCACTCTTCAGCACAAGCTCTTGTTGAAATGTCATCTAATCGTTTTTTAATCGTACAAGAGATTGAGCATGGATTTTTACCAATAAAATCCGCTAAAGTTTATACTAGCTTGCAAACACTCTCTGAAGTTGAAATACTTGAAGTGCGTACTCAAGTACATATTAATGGCGATATGACAAGTACAGTTAAAATACCAGCGCAGCACATTAAAGATGAGCAAATGCTTTTGCAATGGCAAGAAGCACAAGGAACAGTGTACATAAAGCGCAATTTTGCTGCTATACATATTGAAATGCATTATCCACAAGTGCTATTAGAGACTGAAGCAGGCACAATTGTAATAGAAAGCATGTCGCTGAATACAGATATGCAACCAAGTCCAAGTCATTTAATGATTGGGAAGAGTAATCTTAATATTACAACAATACAACTGAACGGTAAAGAAAAAGAACCTGTAATATTAAAAGAACTTAATTTTGTAGGTTCTAATGATTTAATGGGCGAGAATTTGAAGGTACTAGTGAAGATGGATTTGCAAGAAGTACATGTCGGGATGGAGCATTATGGTCCAGGTACTACTAATGTAGAACTAGATCATTGGCATTTGCCAACTCTTCTAAATATACAAAATATTGTGAATGAGATACAAAATCAGCAATTATCTTCACAGCAACAAGCGAATATGATGAAATTCAGATTAATACCAGAAGGGATCACTTTACTGAAAAATACGCCAGAATTTGCTATTACTGATTTAAGTTTGCAGACGCCAGAGGGTGAAATACATGGCACTTTACAGCTCAAAGTTGAAGGGGATAATGAGAATATCTTTGCTTTTGCTTTATTCAATCCACCTATAAGATGTTTTAGTTGCATGGGATCTCTAAAGGGAATTACTGAATTAATGGTGTTGATTGAAATTTCTGGATCATCTCCACGTATAAGCTCCAATTGCCAGCTGGCATCATCTATCCTGCCTATATGAGCA
>DAOVTJ010000058.1 GCA_030633165.1 Thiomargarita sp.
ATGAAAATGCAACGTAAATCTTTAGTCATCGCGACAAGTTTAGCCTTAGCCACATTTAGTTATAATGGTTTTGCAGGTACAGCTTCATCTGGTGATGTTGCCCTATCTATCACATTGACAGGTGCTTGTAGTATTGATGTCGCATCTGTTGATCTGGTAAAAACATATACTTTAGGGGCTGCTGATCTCTCTAATCAAGCAATGGGAAGTGTTTCGATTAATTGTACTAGTGGTCAGACTTATTATTGGGGTATCAACGGCGGTACTCATTATGCTACTGGAAACCGCTACATGCAGCTTGATGCGAGTAATGAATTCATCTACAGCATCGAGTTGACTGGTGATGTAGCAGTGGGAGATAAGGGAATTGCTGCTATTGATGGTTCCTATACAGATACCACAACAACACAATTATATGTTAGTCCTGGGGATGGGACTGGTGCTGCTCAAGTTACTAATCTCCTTTTTGATGCTGCGATTAATGGCGCAACAGTTGCAGGCACATATACAGATACTGTTCAATTTGTAGTGGCTTGGTAAGTATTTTATATGATATTATCGAAAACGTTTCGGATGGGATATCCTGTCCGAAACGTTTTTTTTTGGCTGGGAGAAATTTGTGAAAAAAATACAGTGTCTTTTTCGCGGCTATATCTCGCTATTTGCTTTATCTTGTCTCTTACAATCCATTCCTATCCTTGCAAATGCAACATGTCCTGATGGTATTTTTGGTTTTATTCGCGTTAGTTTTGGTATCAATGATGGGCAAAGTGATATACCTTTAAGCAAAAATGAGACAACAATAATAAATATTACATGTTCAAAAGGTACCAAAATCAGGATTGGTCTTAGTGCGGGGTTAAACTACAATAATGGCAATAGAAGATTAATTAATGCTACTGGGGATTATGTGCCTTATCAGTTATATGGGAATTATACAGGGGGAATAGAAGAATGGGGAGATACTGGTGTTGGGCTTGGTCTAGGTAATACTCATCCTGCTCTTGCCCTTGAAAAAACTGCTTCTCAAGGTCATGGTAACATTGCTGCAGAGGTATATGGTGCTGCTCAAACGAATGGTGCTGCTGATGGGGTATATCAAGATACTTTGAAAATGATTATAATAAGTTATACAGGAAATCCAGCAGTAGAAACAATAGAATATGAAGGTGATATTTATATTGATCTATTAGTAGGTAATATAAGCTGTGGAATAGATACAAGAGATGTAGAAGGATTTGGTACTTGGCCACAAGGGGCAGATACTGGGGTAGTATCACTTGGCGTTATTACAGTCAGTTGTAAAGAAAGTATAGGAACATACAGTTTAGGTATTGATGCAGGATCTCATTGGAATGCTTTGATAACAGGTAAACGACACATGAATCAAGGGGCGGGATATATGCCGTATACTCTATGGACAGATCAAGGCATAACAGAATGGGGAGATCTCGGATTGAATGCACTTGATACTAATTATAGTGAAACCCACACAGCTTCTGCATTGCAAAATCAAACACCTACAGGCTATCGCCAAGATTTTCCGCTTTGGGGAGAAACGTTGATTACTCAGGGAACAGGGACAGGTTATTATACTGATACTGTGATCGTGACTGTTGCATGGTAGTGTTATACTTGATGAGGGATATATTTTGAAAAGACTTTTATTATTTTTAGGGCTGTTATTATTTAGTATACAAGGCTATGCTATTGCCCAATTGACAATTTGGCCTGTTAATGTTGCTCTATGGCCACAGAAGCGAATGGATGTTGTCCATTTGATCAATAAAGGCAAGACGGCAGTTAATATACAAGTTTCAGCAGCCAGTTGGGATATAGATAAAAATGGAAAATCAATTGAGGTGAGTACGGGAGACTTTATTTTTTTCCCACGCCTAACAACCATTGCACCTGGAGAGGATAAATCAATTCGGATAGGCTATAATGGTGTTTTTCCAGTACGAGAGAAACCTTACAGGTTGTATTTTGAGGAATTGCCAAAATTAAAAAGACCAGCTGCACAAGAAGAAACAAGGATGGGGTTTGGTGTCGAAATCGTCTTAAAACTTAGTGTCCCTCTTTTTGTCAGGCAAACAAAAGACCCTGGAAAACCACGTTTTAGAATCATAACACCGACAAAAACGGAGACAGGTTTACGTATTGGTCTTCAAAATAAAGGGAATGATCATTTTCAGCTTAAACAATTGCTGGTTAAATTATTGGATTATCGGGGACGTTCAATTTTTTCAGAACAAAAACAGATGGGGCAACGTGTTTTAGGACAACGACGTGCTTTTTTTAATATCGCCCTCAAAAAAAACGATTGTGCTCGAGCACGACAAATTGAATTTCAGTTTACACTAACAGGACGCAAATCTCCTTATATTAAACGTTTTCCAATACGAAGATGTGTGATTCAAATGCATTAAATCATTAACCAAGGGCAATGATAAGACTACTCATTTTAATAAACTGTTTATGTCTGCTTCATGTTAAATCCTTTGCTCAAGACATAGCCATTTTACAAGTGATTGTCAATGGATATAATGAAGGAGAGCATTTTATACGACTCGCTAATGATGATGTACTCTTCACTAAAGAAATACTCAAAGGTTTTAGACTAAAAGAAAAATTATGGTCAAAGCAAACGGGAGAGTTTCTTTCTCTAAAAAAACTCTCTCCACCTTTGCAATTTAAACTCAATCAGAATACTGCTATTTTAAATATCACAGTGCCTTCGACATGGTTTGAGCAACAACTCATTAAACTTAAAAAAGTGCCAATCATTCGCCCTGCTTATGATATTTTTTTTCCCAAAAAGTATTCTGGTGTTATCAATTATCAACTTGAAACTCAAATTAGCGAACAAGACTATTTTCAATCTTTAAATATCCCTTGGCAAGTGGGTATTAATATGAAACAGTGGTTTGTTTCCAGCTTTTTTCAATCTCAATATAGCGGTGGTTTTCGTAATACACGTTTACAAAGCTCTTTAAGGTGGGATGATCCAATAAAAATGAATCGCTGGTTTTTTGGTGATTTCTCACCGCCTATCAATAATGGTGCTGGGGGATTATTTGGTGGTATTTCTTTTCAACGTTCTTTTTCCCTTAATAGAACATTCAAATATACCCCTGATTTTAGTCTACAAACGACGCTTGAAACCGCAGCACATGCTGAACTCTATGTCAATAATCAATTGAGAGAAGAATGGGAACTATTACCTGGAAACGTGCTTTTTCCTAATTTATCTCGTTATGTGGGACAAGGTGATATTGAGTTGGTTTTAACTGATATGTTTGGTCAAAAACGACATATCCAAGAAAAATTTTATCTTAACCAAGAATTACTAAAAACGGGATTAGATGAATTTAGCTATAGTTTGGGATTTACTCGTGAAAATATAGGTGTTAAGAGTAATCAGTATGATAAACTGACTTTTTTAGGTTTTCACCGTTATGGATTGACACCTCAATTAACTGCGGGGATGGATATAGAAATAGATAAACGTGTTACCATATTGACTCCCGCTTTAAATGCAACGATAAAAGATAGTCCATTAGATATGGCTTTAAGCTTAACTTATGACAAAAGCCTTGGTTATCAGTTTATTAGCCGTTATAGTTATCAGTATAAAAACTTATATACCTCTTTTCAATGGGCAAATTCTAGTAGCGATTATGCCAACCGAATAATAGAATCATCGACACAAAATAAAAATCGTTATCAAGCCGGTGTAAACATAAACTATAATACAAAAAAATCAACAGGTTTTGGGTTAGCCTATACTGAAAGTGTTTCATGGGATAATCAAAGCCCTAAAAACAGAAATTTATCATTTTCTTATAATAAATCATTTACTTCTCAATTAATTTTATCATTAGGTGCAAGATATAAATTAAAAGATAGCTCGCAAGCCGAAGTTTTTCTCAGAATCAGCTATTATCCACGCAAAAGTGAAGAAAAAAAATATTATTTCGATAATATTGGCTATAATATAAACTATCATCATAATGATGGGATAAAACAAGAATTAATCTTACAAAAGAGCCCTGTTCCTGGCAACGGCTCTGATTATAATACTAAAATCAGTCAGAAAGCGGATGATTTTTTTCTTTCGGGATATTTTCATCATCAAAATGAAAAAGGCATTTACACCGTTTCTTATAATAATAATCTTCAAGATATGTCAGGCCACGGAAAAATAGCCTATGCAGGGAGTCTTGCTCTTATTAATGACTCTATTCATATCAGTCGTCCTATTTCCGACAGTTTTGCTTTAGTACAAGTCAAAGGAACAGGAAAAAACTTGAAAGATGGCGTGTTAGTGCGTTCTAATAATAGGATTATAGGTCACACAAATTCTAAAGGTGAATTAATCATTCCTGATTTTATGTCTTATTCTGAAAATAAGGTATCTATACGAAGTAGGGATTTACCTATAAATTATACAATTGATAAAGAAGATAAATCTGTTTTTCTTGAACAAACGAGTGGTAGTTTCGTCACCTTTGAAATAAATCAATTTATGGCAATAGAAGGCAATCTGATTGATGAAAATGATGAGGCTTTAGAATTATTAACACTAGAATTCACTATCAACGGAAAAGAAGAAACCAGTTTTACAGGCAGAGATGGATATTTTTATCTGGAAAATATTCCTACAGGAGAACTGAGTATATATACGCCTGAAAAAGAATGCATTTTAACAATACTAGAAAGTGAACAATTAGTGAAAAATGTAGGAAAAATAAGCTGCAAGAGTTTATTCTTAAAAACGGAAGAAGTACTCCCTGAAGAAGATTATTGGGATTAAAAACAAAATCATTTTTTTTAAATTCATACACAGATGCGTTTATCACGTTTATATCTTAATATACCCCTACGAGTTGGACAAGAAATCACCTTGCCTAAAGAATCCGCCCATTATCTTTTGAATGTGTTACGCCTACGTATTAAGGCAACCGTCATCTTATTTAATGGACAAAGCGGTGAATATGTTGCAAATTTAATCCAGATTTTAAAAAAAGAAGCAATTCTACAAGTTATTGAATATAAAGATATTCAACGCGAATCCGCTTTAAAACTCACCTTAGTTCAAGCTATTTCTCGCCCTGAACACATGGATTATACCCTACAAAAAGCGGTAGAATTAGGGGTGCAGCACATTGTGCCCGTTATCACCGAACGTAGTCCCCCACTTGATACAAGCAAAATCAGTAAACGAGAGCAACGATGGCACAAAAATATTATCAGTGCATCTGAACAATGTGGCAGAAATCAGTTGCCACAATTGTCTTGTGTGCAATCCCTACATGCTTGGCTGGCTAAACCATCACAAGGGATTTCTATCGTCTTGTCTCCAACAGGACATCAAACAATTACAAGCATTTTGCCAAAGGGCAATGTGACAATCTTAATCGGGGCTGAAGGCGGATTGACAAAAACGGAAATCCAACAAGCTATGCAAGTGGGTTATTTAGACATTCGTTTAGGACCACGTATACTCCGTACCGAGACAGCAGCCATTACGATGTTGGCAGTGTGCCAAGCATTATGGGGAGATTTACATTAAATAGATGAAAACAATACGTGAACAAATCATTGAACGAATTATCGCTTTGCTAAAAAATCTTACCATTGCAAACAAGACTATTGAGCATGTTTATCGTAATGAATCTGTTATTAATAAAGGAGCAAATCTTGCCGCATCAATATGGGAATTATCGGAAAGTCGAGAACGTAATCAATTTGGCGGAACAGTACGGTTATTACTCATTAAAATTGAAACTATTGTAGTAGTTGAAGAAAATAAGCAACCTGCAACGGTGAGTAATGAATTATTAGGTATTCTTGAAACAGCATTGATTATGGGAGATTCTACATTGGATGAACTAATTGATGATATTCAAGATATCGCAGCTGAAATTACCCATAAGCAGATTGATTTAAAAACAATATCTGGGGCATCAATTGATTTTGAGATTAAATACACGACTGAGTGGGGCGATCCTTATACGTTAAGCGTATGATATACTGTATTTATTTCTCTAAATTTTCAGTAGACCATGTCCCTAAATACTATCGAAGAAATTATAGCTGATATTCAGCAAGGTAAAATGATCATCCTCATGGATGATGAAGATCGAGAGAATGAAGGTGATTTAATTATGGCAGCCCAAAAAGTACGTCCTGAAGATATTAATTTCATGGCACGTTATGGGCGTGGCTTAATTTGTCTCACCTTAACCAAAGAACGTTGTCGACAATTGCAATTACCATTGATGGTTAATGAAAACAAAGCCGCATTGGAAACTAATTTTACCGTTTCAATTGAAGCGGCGACAGGCGTTACGACAGGTATTTCAGCAGCAGATAGAGCGACAACTATTCGCGCTGCTGTCGCAAATGATGCAAAACCGTCTAATTTAGTACAACCTGGGCATATTTTTCCTTTGATGGCACAACCAGGTGGCGTACTAAGACGTGCTGGACATACAGAGGCAGGATGTGATTTAGCACGTTTAGCGGGATTAGAAGCGGCGACTGTTATTGTAGAAATTCTAAATGAGGATGGTACAATGGCACGTCGTCCTGATTTAGAAGAATTTGCTAAGCAACATGATTTAAAAATTGGGACTATTGCTGACTTAATCCATTTTCGTGTTGAACATGAAAAAACAATCGAGCGAGTCACAAGCTGTACCTGGCCTACTGAATTTGGTGATTTTCAACTCTTGACCTATCAAGATAGTATTGATGATACACTACATTTTGCTTTAGTTAAGGGAGAGATACAAAAGCATCAACCCACTTTAGTGCGGGTGCATATTCAAAATACCTTATGCGATTTGACAGCAAGCACACATAAAGACTGTGGTTGGCCTTTGCGTGATGCGCTAAGGCGAGTTGCAAAGGAAGAAAACGGGATTGTAGTGATATTGCATCAACAGGAAAATGCGACAACACTTCTTAATCGTATTCGTTATTATTGTCGTCAAGACAATGATGATCAATTACCCGCCCCTTCACATGATTTACGTACACATGGATTAGGGGCACAAATTTTGTTAGATTTGGGAGTACGCAAAATGCGGATACTCAGTGCCCCAAAAAAAATACATGCACTTTCTGGTTTTGGACTAGAAGTTGTTGATTATATTGATGAGAGAAAAGAGAAATGAGTATAATTCTTGAAGGAGATTTCACAAACTGTAATGCATCTTATGCGATTGTAGTAGGGCGCTTTAATAGTTTTGTGACAGACAAAATGTTGACAGGTGCCTTGGATACCTTAAAACGACATGGCGTCGCAGATGAAAAAATGACCATAGTATGGGTGCCTGGCGCTTATGAAATACCCTTAGCCACTCAACGTTTAGCTGCGAGTAAAAAATATGCTGCGATTATTGCCATTGGTGCAGTGATTCGTGGAAGTACGCCCCATTTTGATTATGTGGCGAGTGAATGTGCCAAAGGAGTGGCAACAGTTTCTTTACAATATGATATTCCAGTCGCTTTTGGCGTCTTGACAGTTGATAGTATTGAACAGGCGATTGAACGGGCTGGAACTAAGGCAGGTAATAAAGGCGCAGATGCTGCGATGTCTGCGATTGAAATGGTTAGTTTGTTTCAAAAATTGTAATTATCGTTTTTCAATAACTTCAGAAACCCTGTCCAGCTTTAAAAACTTGACAGTGGAAAATAAATAATGCCTGCTAAAAATAAATTTTCTCCCAAAGCCCGTAGCACCGCACGTCAACGTATTTTGCAAGCCTTATATCAATGGCAATTGACTGGATTAAATAGTCAAGTCATTGAAACACAATTTTTAGATGAGACAATGACATTAGATGATATGCATCAAGCGGATCATTCCTATTTTAAACGCTTGTTGCATGAAATACCGCTTAATGTGACACAATTGGATCAAAAAATTAGCCCACTCTTGGATCGAAGTATTACTCAAGTCGATCCCATTGAACTTGCCATTTTGCGAATAGGCTGCTATGAATTAACTTATTGCCAAGATATTCCTTTTAAGGTTGTGATTAATGAATCCGTGGAATTGGCAAAAAAGTTTGGAGCAGCGCAAAGTCATAAATATATCAATAGCATTTTGGATAAACTGGCACATCGTCGGCAATAATATGAATGCTTTTCGTTTTATTCTACTTCTTTTACTTATTTGGATACTTTGGCAGTTCGGTCGAAGATGGTATCAAAATTTCTTACACAATTCTAAAAGAATATTGCAACCAAAAATAATGGTACAGTGTGACTATTGTGGCCTCTATCTGCCTAAAGATGAGGCTTACTACTCTGATAATGCTTGCTATTGTTGTGAAAAACACAAACAAGCAGCCCAATAATCTGATGCTTCAATGCACCGATATGACACCAGCACTAATTGAATCAGGCAGTGCAACGCCTGATTGGAGAGCACTTTATCTATTTAATCTGTATCGCTTCACGGTGCCCACGATTTTTATTGCTTCTGTTCTTACAGATATTGCCCCTGTTTTTTTAGGACGTTTTGATGAACGCCTGTTTTTAGTGACAGGCTGGCTTTACTCAAGTTTTGCTCTCTTATGCATTTTTACGATCAAAAAAAATTGGCCATCCTTTGAGCTTCAAGTACTCGGACAATTTTTGCTAGATATTCTTGCCATTGTCATCTTAATGCATGCCAGTGGTGGCGTTAATAGTGGTTTAGGTATGTTGTTGGTTGTCGCAATTGCAGGGGGAAGTTTACTTACAGAAGGACGAACAGCATTTTTTTTCGCCGCAATAGCCAGTTTAAGCGTATTAATTCATGTTAGTTTAGCAGATATTTATACGTGGTTTATATACAGCAGTTATACCCATGCTAGTATGTTGGGAGTCACCTTTTTTGCAACAGCATTCTTAGGACACACTTTAGCACGAAGGGTTAGAGCCAGCGAGACACTTGCCAAAGAACGAGGTCTCCATTTACGCTATCTAGCACAACTCAATGCCCAAATTGTGGAAAATATCCAATCAGGTATTATCGTTATTGATATCTTAGGTAGAATTCGTTTATTTAATAATGTGGCAGGGCGTTTATTGGGATTAAATGAACAACCTAAAGAACGACTATTAAAATCAGTTGCACCAGAATTAACAGAACATGTCAACAAATGGCAAAACAACCCATCAATAACTGTCCCATTATTTCGGCCCGCGACAGGAGATGTCGATCTCATTGCAACCTTAATGGCCTTAAAACAAGATAGTATCTTGATTGTACTAGAAGATGCCACGCTCACAGCCCAACGTGCTCAACAATTGAAATTAGCCTCATTAGGACGTTTAACAGCTAGTATAGCCCATGAAATTCGTAATCCGCTGGGTGCAATTAGTCATGCAGGACAATTATTAGCTGAATACCCCAATATTTCTCAAGATGTTGCCCGTTTAACAAAAATTATTGCGAATAATTCACAGCGTGTTAATACAATTATTGAAAATGTTTTACAACTCAGCCGACAATTCCCTGCAAATACTGAATCCTTTAATTTATGTGCATGGTTAGAATCTTATGTTGAAGAACTATTAATTCAAGAGGGTTTAAAAACATCTGATATTCTCTTATCGTTTCATCATCCAGATTTGATAGTATGTTTTGATCAAAATCAACTCTATCAAGTTTTAGGTAATTTATGTAAAAATGGCTTACGTTATAGTCCTTTACTGGAATTAACACTTGGTATTACCGAAGAATCAAATCGTCCTTATCTTGAAGTACGAGATCATGGTCCAGGGATGACAGAAAAAACCAAACAACAAATATTTGAACCCTTTTTCACAACAGAACCCAAAGGCACAGGATTGGGATTATATCTAGCGAGAGAAATTTGCGAAGCGAATCAAGCCTCTCTCCACCTTCGCACCAATTCTACCGCAGGTTGTTGTTTTTGCATCTTTTTTAGTTCAAACCTTGATAACTGAATATGAAACCACTTTGCTTAATTATAGATGATGAACCTGATATTCTTGAATTATTAGAAATGACATTGAGTCCTATGGATATTCACTGTTATACCGCAGCTACTGTTGAACAAGCGCAAAAATACTTAGAGTCAAAAGAATTTGATTTATGTTTAACAGATATGCGATTACCAGATGGTAATGGGTTAGATATTGTTAGGAATATTGGGCAAAACTATCCTCAAACCCCAGTTGCTGTTATTACAGCACATGGAAATGTTGAAACTGCAGTCCAAGCCTTAAAAGCTGGTGCCTTTGACTTCATTGCTAAACCAATCAAAGTACCTGAATTACGTAAATTGGTTAAAACAGCCTTAGAATTACCTAAACCTACCCATGCGAGAGCCTATCGAGTAAATGGAAATCAGCAAATCAAACAACGTGAAACTATTCTTTCTAATTTAGTAGGTAAATCTGAAGCCATGCAAATTGTTCGTGCAAAAATAGAAAAATTAGCACGTAGCCAAGCACATGTTTATATCAAAGGTGAATCAGGCACAGGAAAAGAAGTAGCTGCTCGAATGATCCATGCTTTAGGAGCCCGTGCCAAAAAAGCTTTTATACCTGTTAATTGTGGTGCGATACCAACAGAGTTGATGGAAAGTGAATTTTTTGGATATTTGAAGGGTTCTTTTTCTGGGGCAATTAATAATAAAGAAGGGCTTTTTCAGGCTGCACAAGGCGGAACATTATTTCTTGATGAAGTAGCAGATTTACCGTTACAAATGCAAGTAAAACTACTGCGAGCAATTCAGGAAAAACAAGTGCGTCCAGTCGGCTCAATCAAAGAAATACCTGTTGATGTTCGTATTTTGAGTGCCACACACCGTGATTTATCCCAATTAGTCAAACAAGGTGATTTTAGAGAAGATTTATTTTACCGTATTAATGTTATTGAACTTGATATCCCACCATTGAAAACACGTACAGAAGATATTCCTGCTTTAGTGGATAAAATTTTAGAGAAGTTCAATTCAAATTATATCATTAGTCTATCAAAAAACGCTTTGATAAATTTAAAGGAACATTCTTTTCCAGGAAATGTGCGAGAATTAGAAAATATTATTGAACGTGCTATGACACTTTGTGAAAACAATATCATTGTTCCTGAAGATTTACAATTACCAGAAATTCAAAAAATGAAACATCCCAATGACGCAGGGCTTGCGGCAAAAATACAATTTACAGAAAAAGAAACTATTTCAAATGCCTTGAAACAAACTAACGGTAATACAAAAAAAACAGCTCACTTATTAAATATTGGTGTAGGTGCCTTGCGCTATCGCATACAAAAATATAGTATCGTGTTGAAAGAATTTTATCATTAACCTTAAAGCAGACAATGTTATGAAAGAAAAGCCTAATGTGTTGATCATTGACGATAGCCCAATTAATTTGATTTTGTTATCTAATTTATTGGAAGAACAAAATTTTTGTGTTTTTTCAGCAGAAGATGGTCAAACTGGTTTAAAGATTGCCAAAGAAAGCCCACCTGATCTAATCTTATTAGATGTCGCGATGCCAGTTTGGGATGGATATGAGACTTGTCAAAATATTAAAAAAGAAGCCACATTAGAGAAAATTCCTGTCCTGTTTTTATCCGCACTTGATGAAACTAGTAATAAAGTTCGTGCATTGAGAGTTGGAGGTGTAGACTACATTAGTAAACCTTTCCAAAAAAATGAATTAATTGCACGAGTACGTACTCATCTTGAATTAGCGTATTTACGTCAAAACTTAGAATATGAGGTGAGTAAAAAAACAGAAAAAATACAAACATTGCTAGAAGCCTTACAACTGTCTTATGACAAAGCTCAACAAACTTCAATATTGAAAACAGAATTCTTACGTAAGATTAGCCACGAATTTCTCACACCCTTAAATGTTATTAAAGGAATGAGTGAAATTTTAATAGAAGATACCGACTTGACTGAAGAACAAGAGCATTGTAGTGAAGCTATCAGGAAAGCAAATCAGCAGTTAATCGGACTCTCCACTAATGCCCTCAGTTTTGTAGATCATTTTCAAGAGGAGCATGAAAAAATTATTTGTGACTTTCAGATAGATGACATTATAAAAAATCTTTTAAATAAATTTTCTGCAAGTACACAAAATTTGCAAATAACCACAGAAATTGA
>DAOVTJ010000074.1 GCA_030633165.1 Thiomargarita sp.
CAGTAGATAATGGGCAAATGAATAATCAGATTGCAAAAATATTTTTGCAGCATTTAAACGTAGAAGAGGCTAAAAAGGCACAGGGTTGGACATCACAAAGTTATAAAATGTTACTAAAAATCCGTAAACAATGGTTAGATTATCATCGTAAACCGCTAGTGAAGCGGTGTAAGAGGACTCAAGATGAATTTTAAAGATTCTTATCAAAATGTTTTAAATTCTGCATGGAAAGTTAATGCGGAACAAATTGATGCACTTATTAATGAATTTAATTTGATATCTTATCAACTTTATTGTACAACTGATTTTCAGGTTTCAGTAGAATCATTAGATTGTGAATTAGTAGTACTCTATAAAGAAGATATGGCAATTCAAGCCAATAAACAACCTAGCCTATTATCTAATCTTATTTTTCCCCTGTTGGCGGTTCAAGTAGATCAATGCAAACAAGTAACGTTGTCAAATTTGTTCAGTGCACGAGTGCGTTCATTCTATACTACACCGACACAAATTTTAGTTAATTATTATATTCCAAGACTATTTGATACTAATGCGACTAAAATAAAAAACTATACCCCATTAAGAAAACATTTATTTTTTGTAGCACTACGTTTATTGATTGAATTTAATTCATCGCAGCATAATGCTTTAGATGAATTAGGATATAGCTGGGATGAAATTCACAAAATAACCACTGTTTCTCGTGATGGGATCGCTTTACTAAAACTCTATTATGAACAACGTTTATTTGGAGATGTTAGTCTCAAGAAAATCCCAAAAGATTTAATAAAAAGTATTAATAAATCTAATGATCAAGTGATTAAACTCTTGTGGAAACAAATTAAACATCATGGTACATCACAACTAGCTACTTTTGGTAAAGAAGAAAGGCGTGTACCAAAATTGAAATATGCTTTGATCATTTTACTTGCATTTTTATGGTTAATGATGATTGGCGTTTTGGGACGAGAATTTATGATTTTTTTTGAATTAAATCAAATCCTCCAAACAGAAAATCAGGCATTATTGATGGCAGGAGAGAATTTGAAATGAACTTTCTTAAAAAAATCATGCTACTGTTTAAACAAAAAACTTGCATCAAGCCAAATAAAATTGGTATTGTCGGTTATCCAAGTATTGGTAAAACCGTTTATTTAACTACATTTTATGGGATCAGCTGTGTTCTTAGGCAAACTAAAAAGCTTAAAGTAGTGGCAGGAAAATCTCAGCAATATTTTCAACATAAATGGAATCAAATTACGGGCGTGGAGCGGCAATTTTTGGCAAAACAAGTCGAGCAAACTCAATTTGAGTTTCAAATTACGCCTGTTTCTTCTTGTACAATATATTAGTCAAAGTTAATAGTTGAACTTGCTGATGCACCTGGAGAGGCATTGATGGTAAAACCACAAGCTTCAAGACAAAAAATTGAAAAAATAGATGCATTTTTAGATGATGTTGATGCGCTTTTATTTTTTATTGAACCTGATGATTTTGATTTTATGGCATTGGCAGTTAAATTAAGAGCATTACTTGAAGTGGTTACCAAAAATGACTTAATTGATATATCTTGTTTGATAGAATATTGTGATAAATTGCAAATTAAACAATTACCTGCAAAAGGCAGTGCTAGTTTGATGCAAATGAGAGAGATTATCACAGATTATCAAGAAGGTAGTGAAGAAAGTGATACGGTAACAAAACTGGTGGCTCTCTATAAACAAGATGCTCAAGATAGAGTAGTCGCGCATATCAATCGTATTACTGCTCGTTTGTGCAAGCAAAATTTAACCCATCTGGCTGTTATCATCACTAAAGCAGATAAATTATCGCCATTCAAACAAACAAAAGAACGCCCAACTGTTTTAATTCCTGATCATTTACGCAAATACCAATCGAATAATGTGCAACAACTGGCACATGTTTTAAGTCAATATTGGGGAAAAGTTGATGATCGGTGGGATCCAATTATAATGCAATTATTTGAAATATATGAACATTTTTTTAATGATTTAAGTCAGATAAAAGGCGATTATCAAGTATTTTTCGTGACAGCAATGGGTGATGTTGATTGGGATAAAGAAGAACATAGAATGCGTCCCCCTAAAACTATTAAACCGCAAGGTATTGAAGATTCAATTGAATGGTGTGTGCATCAAATTTCACGTCATAAGATTAATAAGTTGAAAATTGCCAGGCATTTTCTGATACTTTTTTTATTATCTGTTTTTATTCTATTTCCAATACATAGTTATAATAAAAATTTAGAACATGCATTACGTTTCGATACTTGGGAAGAATTATCATCTCAATGGTGGGCACCAGATGCTGTACAACATCACTATCAACTATTACAATTGCAAGCCTATCAGGTGCAATTCAACAACTTAAAAAGTATGTTAGATAGTGAATTACAAGATGAAATACAAATAAAATCATCACTCAATCAACTCACTACCGATCTACAGCAACTAAAAATTACTGAGAAATTTTCTCATATAAAAAAAGATTTGCAAACGGAGATTTATGAACGAAAACAGTGGTTAAAAGTAAAAACTAATTATATAACCTTCAAAAATAAATTCAATCCTGATTATCATTACCAGCTAGAATGCTGTTTACATAAAAACAATCAGTGTCATGAGACAATAGATTTTTCTAATCAAGTTTCTTTATCAAAGCTACAAATTATACTTGAATCATTACTCCAGCCTCTACAAAATCCAGTTAAGTATAAAAAATTGGTGTGTCTTAAAAAAACATTGCAAAATGCTAACTTACAAATAAAACAATGGCATAAGACTGGATTACCATTACACTTTGGAGAAATATCTCCAAAATTGCTTGTCCATTTGGGCACACATCCAATTCAAAGCGGTGATAAAATTACCTGGAACTCCACTGAAAAATTAAAGGTGGTTAATGTTAATGGTGAAATAAAATACCAAGTGACTTATCAAGAACCTTATGAATTTGTAAACAACATTTGTTGGAATAGTTTACAAACCCTAAAAATGCGTCCTTTTTTTGAGCTCTATCTTAAACAACTTGATGCTTTATTTCCCATAATTGATGAGGCTAGTTGTCAGTCTATAATTCCTGATAACTGAACACTATTATTTCAATGCGACGATTTCTTTCATGCTCAGCCTCGGTTGCATTAGAAGCGATTGGTTGTGTTTCGCCAAGAAACCGTATTTTTATTTTTTCATGGGAATTATTTCATCAGAGATTTAGAAATAAACCAAGTTAAGAAAAACTTGATTCATTTCAAATCATATCACTTAATATGGATACTATCCATATCTACATCAAAAGTCAAATGTTCTGGTTGTTGTTGCATTTTAACATCAAAAATCATATTTTCCACAGATACACAAGGAATATGAAGCCCTTCCCCCGAATAAACAGCAAGACATTCATTAGGTGGTTCGTCTGAGGTGGCATTGAATTCAATTTGTGCCAACATAGTTATTTGATCCATTAGTTCCCAATGTTCAACCATTTTACCATCAACAACTCGTATAATAACAATGCTTTTAATACTGAATGACTGTCCAATTCCAGGTTTCCCCATATACTCTCCTTCATGTGTCCCTGTCATAGTGGTATAAACAACGACTTTATCACCCTCACTAATCATAAAGTTAATATCATACTTGAGATCAGGAAAAGCACTGAACATTATTTCAGAAACTTCTTTTAAACCTTCTCTATTAGGCTCAAAGTTTGGAGGTAGAGTATGATCAACATAATCTTCAGAGACAAATTCATCAAAACGATCAACTCCTCCTTTATTCAAGGTTTCATAAAACTTTCGCACCCAAGTTTTATTGGCATCTTCAATGTCAACAGAGGGGTCTTCATCATTCGCTTCTGGTGCAGGCGGCATATCTATGCCAAGTTGACTTAACATAGAGAGATTATCAAGTGTTTCCCAATGTTCGACCATTTTACCCTGAACAACTTTGATAATATCAATTCCTCTTATACTAAATTTTTTTCCTGTACCCGCTATACCCATGTATTCTCCCTGATGGGTACCAGTCTTTGTGGGATAAACAACGACTTTATCACGTTCTGTCACCATGAAATTGATATCATAATGTAAATCCGGGAAAGCATTAATCATCATTTTAAAAAATGATTTTAGCCCTTCCCTATTGGGATCAATATATGGTGGAAGCGCATGATCAACATAATCTTCAGAGACAAAATCATCAAAACGATCAACTTCACCTTTATTCAACACATCATAAAATTTTCTGACCCAAGCTCTTAAATCTTCTGTCGGTAATTTTGGGGTGGAAGGAAGACTGATATCAAGTTGTTGCATCATAGTCACTTGATCAACAACTTTCCAATGTTCCACCATTTTACCATCGACAATTTGGATCAAATCAATTGCTTTGACAACAAATTGCTTACCTGTTCCAGGTGAACCCAGATACTCTCCTTTATGGGTACCTGATATGGTGGGATAAACTGCTATTTTATCCCCTTCTGTTACCATGAAATTAATCTCATAATGTAAATCTGGAAAAGCAGTAATCATCATTTGAAAGAATGATTTAAGCCCTTCCCGATTGGGTTCAATATGAGGTGGTAATGCATGATCAATATAATCTTCAGAAACAAATTCATCCAAACGATCAACTTGACCTTTATTTAGAACATCATAAAAATCTTGGATCCACGTTCTATTTGCATCTTCAACTGAATATGCTGCACTAGAGGCAAAACATATCATTGCAAATAAAAAAAAATTCAATTTTGTCTTCATATTTATAAGAAATGCAATTTATGTCAATAAAAAAATGTTAAGAGAATTAATACTTTTAATGTGTTAAAAGTAGAATGAATACCTGAGTTTATAAATCCACAAAAAGGTCATGCTCTTCAAAACTAAATTTTGAGACAATAAATGATAACATCATTATATTGCATAATGCAACATCGAGAATTAACTCCTTTTATGATTTCCAAATAGCTATTGGTTGGACAAGTGTCACGATAATTTGGTCAGTACTGAACCACAAGTTGTCTTGTTTTTAAGACAGACATACCTGACATTTTCTGGTATTGTATAATGCCATAAAATTTATGCTTCAGTACTTAACTTCCAACACTTACCATTGGTTTGGCTACAGTTTTAATTGCCATAGATTATTTCCTATTTAAAATAGGAAAATACATCTGAATGATGTATTCAGATGATTTTTTTTGAAAAGTCAAGTTTTGCAAATCAAAATACTTTATGAACCTATCCCACTATTAGTTTCCAGAGTAAAACCTTTAAAGTGGGCAAGAAAAACACCTTGCCCACCTTTTCTATATAACTCAATGAGTTAAGGATAGTGGGATAGGTTCATCTGATTTAAAAGTAATTGGAGAAAAATATGAAAGCAAGTGTTGGTATAATCATGGGTAGTGATTCAGATTTACCTATCCTTCAAGAAGCAGCAAAAATGTTAGAAGAATTAAATGTGGCTTATGAATTGACTATTGTCTCGGCACATCGTACGCCAGAACGTTTATTTCAGTATGCTAAGGAAGCAGAATCTAAGGGCTTAGATGTCATTATTGCTGGAGCAGGCGGAGCAGCACATTTACCAGGTATGATTGCTGCTATCACACCTTTACCTGTTATCGGTGTTCCTGTTAAAACTTCTACATTACATGGACTTGATTCGCTGTTATCAATTGTACAAATGCCAGGCGGTGTGCCTGTGGCTACAGTTGCTATTAATAATGCTAAAAATGCTGGTATACTCGCGGCACAAATTGTCGGTGTGAAATTTCCTGATATTCGTAATAATATTAAACAATATAAGGCAGATTTGGATAAAATAGTTGTTGGAAAGGCACAACATTTAGAAGAAATAGGGTATAAACAATTTTTAGCTGAACGAGATAATGGCCATTAAAGACTTAACAACATCCTGCCAATCGACTGATTCTGTTTGATGACTCCAAGACAATCGTAATGCACCTTGTATGTTCTCATCTGTTAATTTCATCGCTTTAAGCACATGACTTGCTGTATAACTAGAAGAGGTACATGCTGAACCATTAGAAATAGCAATTATGTTTTTTAAAGCTAACATTGCGGCTTCTGAATCCAATCCAGCAATCGAAAAATTAAGGACATGGGGTAAACAATGATTAGAATCTCCATGAATAACGGGCTTTAATGGAACTAAACCATTTAAAACTTGTTGACGATATTGTAGACAAATATTAGCACGTTTTTGAGAATGCTTTAAGGCAAGTTCAGCAGCAACCCCAAATCCAACAATTAAAGGTACTGGTAAAGTGCCAGGTCTTAATTTCCGCTCTTGCCCACCACCATACATCAGCGGTGTCAAGGGCGCCTTTTCATAACCACGCCGACGCACAATTAATGCACCAATACCTTGAGGACCATAAATTTTATGACTACTAACACTGATCATATCAATACGTGAATGACGTAAAGTAGGGATATCTTTACCAAATCCTTGGGCAGCATCGACATGAAAATAGGCAGGATGATTAATAAGTCGTTCTGCGATTTCAGAAATGGGTTGAATAATGCCAGTTTCATTATTCACATGCATTACTGAAACAAGTAAAGTATCATCACGAACAGCATTGATAATCGCATCTGATTCAACCCGCCCGCTTGCAGTGGGAGGAACAAGTGTTATTTCAAAACCATGAAGAGCAGCTAAGGGTTCAAGTACTGCCTTATGTTCAATTTGAGTACTGACAATATGCTTTTTAGTCGCATGTTTACATAAACCTAAAATAGCCAAATTATTACTTTCTGTAGCACCGCTAGTAAAGAAGACCTCCTCACGGTTTGCTGCAACCAATTTTGCTATTTTATCACGTGCATTTTGAACGGCTTTTTTTGCCTTCAAGCCAAATTCATGTGTACGACTCCCTGCATTACCAAATTCTGTTGTCATCACCGCTTCACGTACTTCGGGATCCATCTGTGTGGTGGCATTACAATCAAGATATATTGTCATTGAAAATTATTCATTGCGTTAAAATAACACTATTCAAACCATCATAATTACCATCTGCTGCTAAAGTATAACCGCTAACTCTTTGGCGGCTGACTAAAACATGATCTTCATACCATAAAGGAACATAAGGTAATGCCTTAAATAGCAAAACTTGTAATTCTCGATATAGTGCTGCTTGTGTTTCTAATGTTTGAGCTTGTTCGGCTTGCTCAATTAAGGCATCTATTTTGGCATTATTCAAACGTCCACGATTTGCACCGTTAGGGGGAACAGCATCGCTATGAAACACATAACGGAAAATATCTGGCATTTTGATACCTACCCATGAAAGGCTATATAGTTGAAAACGTCCAGATTTAATAACACCGTATAATGTGCCCCAATCATAACTCCGTAAACCCATATCGATACCAACGCCTGCTAATTGATGTTGAATCACCGTAGCAATACGAATACGAAACGGGTTACTAGAGGTTTTGTAAGAAATTTGTAATGGATTTTCCTTTGAAAATCCAGCTTGTGCCAATAAAGCAATAGATTTCTCAGGATTATAGGGATAACTTGGTAATCCTGGATGTCCTGCCCAATGTGTTGCAGGTAATAAAAAACTACTGGCAGGGCGAGCGGCATTACCTAGCACATAGTGAATAATTTCTTCACGATTTAGGGCATAAGCTATTGCTTCCCTAATGATAAATTGTCCTGTGACAGCATCTTGTAGATTAAAACCTAAATAGGTGAAATTGGAACCTTGCCCTTTAATGACTTTAACCTCAGAGCGTTTTGTCAACCATGTTACTAATTCTGGTGATAAATCGCTTTGTAATATATCAATCTCTCCACGCACCAGTTTTAATGCCCTAACAACAGGATCTTTGACTTCCAAAAATTCAACAAGTTGTTTATCACTGATTCGTCGCAAGATTAAATGACTAGATTGAGACCAATCCACTAATTCAAATCGATCACTGCCAACAGGTTTTTTATTAAATGGATGTTGACTATTAATTAGCTCGCTTGGGAGAATACCCACTGTTAAACGTCCTGGAAATAAGGTATCAGGCTTATTTAACTTAAAATCAATAGTATCATTATCTTGAACTTCAATCTGTTTGATGACAGTCAAAGAACCACGATGCGGTGATGCATTTTTTTTCTCTAAAATGAAGTCATAAGTTGTTTTCACATCGTGCGCTGTCAAATGCTTCCCATCATGAAATTGTCGCCCCTTATCTCCTAAATGAAAGCGATATCGTGTTGGAGTCAATTGTTCCCAAGTGGCTAAATCGGGAATGGGGCGTAAACTCTTATCAAAATCAACTAAAGCACTGTACAAGAGACGATTAATTCGTGTAGAAGTCGCATCTGTTGCAAAACGTGGATCTAAACTAACTGGTGCTCTTGAAAGCCCAAAACGTATTCCATAATCTTGATGTTCACTACAACCAACTAATATCGTATTAATTAAGAAAATTAAGAGTATATTTTTCTTCATAAATTACCACCACACCATGACTTGATTATGTCCTGCGCGTTGGGCAGTTTGTAACATAGTATTAGCACGATACATAACTTCTTCTTTAGAGATTTCCGTACTTATATTGTCTTGATCTAATTCACTGTGCACAATATCGACATTATGTGCAATGCCAATACTTAAAGTAATTTTGATCTGAAGACCATCAAGCCTTCCAAAAAAAGATTGCTCACTGCGTCGCCGAATTCGTTCTCCTAAAATATAAGCCCCATCGACATTTGTATGAGGTAACAAAGCAATAAATTTGTGACCAACATAACGGCAAGGAATATCAATTTCCTCACGTATTGATTGATTTAAAAGGTTAGCAATTTGTTGTAATACACGTTTTGCTTCTATATGTCCGTTATTTTCATGAATTTTATTGAAATGATCGATATTTATTAACAAGATAGAAAAAACACCACCATGACGATGTACCCTTGTCACTTCTTCTTGTAAACGCAGATCAAAATAAAAACGTGTATATAAATTCGTGAGGTCATCTGTTGTTGCAGATTGAATCTTGTCTTTTTGACCGTCCAACATTTCTTCTAAAATCGTAGCTATCAATGGTGTTAGCATTTTCAACATTTGTAAGCGAGCAGGTGCTAGGGTAATACCTATTTGTTGAGTAACTACTATAATACCGGTTACTACTTTCTCTTCACCACCCAATAGAGGTATGCATAAACAGTCATAATTACTATTATTTTTTTTATAACTGGGAAAGGGTAAACCCCACTTTTTAATCATACCACCTGAATAGGTATGTGTTTCATTAGATGAGATAATTGTTCCAAAAGGCGTATTTTGAAAACTTATTTTTTTATCGCCACTGTGTGAGAAAAATTCTCCTTTCTTAATCACTCCAATAACACCACAAGTCTTTTCATTCAATATGTTAAATATTGCAATCCGTTGACTTTGTGTTAAACGAGCTATGGTTTGAAATGTTTGTCTAATTATTTTTTCCATAGTATTCTTTTGGGAAATTTAGTATATATTGATATAACAACATATCATATTTTGACTATAGGTGCAAAATGGAAATATTCCTGTTATTATTATTAGGTATTGTCGCTGGAACATTGGCAGGATTATTAGGGGTTGGCGGTGGCCTCGTGATTGTGCCTGTTTTAGTTTGGATTTTTCAATCAAATATAGATATTCCTACTGCAAAATTGATGCATTTTGCAATAGGAACAAGTTTATCAACGATAGTGTTTACCTCAATTTCATCTATCATCGCTCATCATCGACATGGGGCAGTGCAATGGTCAATTGTTTGGCAACTTAGCCCTGGAATTGTTGTTGGGGCCTTATTTGGTGCTAGCATTGCTGATATGTTACCAAGTGATATTTTGCAGAATATTTTTGCCATATTCGTTTTATTCGTTTCAGTACAAATGTTTTTTTTAGCACAAGGTGTACAATCTCATCAACTTCCAAATCGCTTAGGTTTAAATCTTGCAGGAGTTGTGATTGGTAAAATATCGGCTTTAGTGGGAATAGGCGGTGGTTCATTGACTGTGCCGTTTTTTGTTTGGTGTAATATACCTATTCGCATAGCGGTTGCCACTTCAGCCGCTTGTGGTTTTCCCATTGCTGTTTCAGGAGCGGTTGGATTTCTTGCCACTGGCTGGTATGTCAGTGATTTACCTCCTTATGCCAGCGGTTATATTTACTGGCCTGCATTTCTTGCCATTATTCCAACCACTTTGCTATTTGCACCTTTAGGGGCAAAATTCGCCCATTTAATTCCTGTCAATATGCTGAAAAGAATTTTTGCACTATTTTTAGCGGTTATAGGATTGAAAATGTTATTTATATGACAGGAGTAATTTATGCCAAAAAGATCTTTTGATTCAAGTTTTAATTCACGTTCTTCAGCGACACGTCGTCGAAAAAAAAGACGTTTGTGGATTTTTTTGATTATCGTATTAGCTGTGGGATATTTTGCCGTACCAAAAATTCTTGACTTTTTACCCAAAGAGGAAAAAATAATTGGACAACCTGCTCCTTCTGAAACAATTATAAAAAGTATCCCTTTACCTGATATTGAAAGCTTGAGAACCACATAGAAATCAAAGTTCCAGGGACAATGCCCCTGGATTACTCTATGATTTAGGTATAAATTTTGCTTCCTTGTTTTTTAAAGTCGTTAGCTTTTTCCTTTAGCCCACTTTTCATCGCAAGATTGACATCATCAATGCCTTTTTGTTTGGCATAATCTCGTACATCTTGGGTAATTTTCATAGCACAAAAATGGGGACCACACATGGAACAGAAATGTGCTGTTTTGGCAGAATCTTTAGGTAAAGTTTCGTCATGAAATTCATGAGCACGCAAAGGATCTAAGCCTAAATTAAATTGATCTTCCCAGCGAAATTCAAAACGAGCTTTAGAAATCGCATTATCACGTACTTGTGCCCCAGGATGACCTTTGGCTAAATCAGCAGCATGCGCGGCGATTTTGTAAGCAATGATGCCTTCACGTACATCATGTTTATTAGGCAAGCCCAAATGTTCTTTAGGGGTGACATAACAAAGCATGGCACAACCA
>DAOVTJ010000002.1 GCA_030633165.1 Thiomargarita sp.
CAACGTTGCTGCAAGATGTCTTGACTCCGCATATCCAATTTTTCAACAGCACCTTGCAACTGTTCATGACCATGTGTATCCCAATCATCTTGTTCTACCATCATGGCTGGATCATATCGACGATCTTCAAGATATGCAGATGGTGAAAAAACATCATCTTCATTATCACTATCTGTAGGCGCGTCAAAAGGAACATCTTGCGCACTCAAACGTTTTTCCATTTCTAAAACATCTGTACTTTTTACGCCTAAATCTTTCGCAATATTATCGACTTCTATTTTCGATAACCAACCTAAATGTTTTTTCATACTACGTAATTTGAAAAACAATCTACGTTGAGCTTTGGTAGTGACCACTTTAACAATACGCCAATTACGTAAAATAAAATCGTGGATTTCAGCACGTATCCAATGCACAGCAAATGATACTAAACGGACACCGACGTTAGGATCAAATCGTTTCACAGCTTTCATTAAACCAATATTGCCTTCTTGGATCAAATCAGATTCAGGTAAACCATAACCCCGATAGCCTTGAGCAATGTACAAAACAAAACGTAGGTGTGATATTACCAATTGTCGAGCTGCTACCAAATCACCATTTTTTTGCATGCTTTGCGCCAATTTCTGTTCATCTTCGACACTGAGTACAGGAATACCTTTAATGGTTTGTACATAACTGTCAAGACTGTGTTCAGAAATAAGAGGCGGTGTATTGAAATTTAAGGCTAATGCATTTGACATTGTTGTTATTTCCTCCTATTTTTTATTCCATAGAATTTTCTTTTATAAATTGGGGTTTATCATTCAAAAATCAAGTTTTTCCCTAAAATTTTATGATAATGATATACTATAATTTTATGTTCAAGTTTTTGGTGATAATTGAATATTGATTTTTTCTAGGTGAAAATATAACTTATTGATTTAGATGGAAAATATAGAGATTATCTCTCGAAAAATATTCTTGAATATCAAAAATTTAACAATGAGTAATGAAATAAATGAGACTATGATAATGAGAAAAGTTAGTATTGCTTTAATAATCATTTCAAGCTTAATGTTTGGAATCGCTTATGCTCAAACTCTTGATAATATTGCACGAAAAGCTGCAAAAAAGTATGGTGTCAAGGCTTCATTAGTTTGCGCCATTATTAATCAGGAAAGTCGTTGGCAACAAGATGTTGTTTCTCGCGCGGGTGCCATTGGCTTAATGCAAATTATGCCAGCGACAGGAAAAAATGCTTGCGGCTTGTCCAAAAGTGAGTTATACGATCCGTTCAAAAATATTGATTGCGGTGTTTATTACTTTAACGAACAATTAAAGCGTTTTCGTTCTACGAAATTGGCTTTATGTGCATATAATGCTGGTCCGCACAGAATTGTTAAATATAAGGGTTGTCCACCCTTTAAAGAAACAAGAAATTACTATCGTAAAATTTTGAAAAATTGGAAAAGTGGGAAAGCTTGTCCAACTGGGATAAGGATGAAAAATCCAGATAAACAAGTCCTTTCTCATAGAAAAAATGATGCAGAACTTTCTGCAAAAGGGGTAGCTGATTACCAATTTGTAGAAGGTGATTTTGAACCTATTGGGTGGTGGGGATTGGTTTGTAAATCTCTTGATGTGGTATATGACATAGAAATGGGTAAAAGTGAACCTAAGTCTGTGGGTAAAGCTGCTAAAACAAAAATGCAAATCAGAACTTGGCTTAGCATTTTGAATGCGACTGTTAATGATATTTATCGAGATGAAATAAGACTGAAGGGAAAAAATGGTGCAATGTCGAAAAAGAGAATTAGGGAAAGTATCATTAATTCTTGTCCTAAAGGTCGTTCTTGAAAGGTAATAAGTGTGCCCCTACATGAATTTGTAGGGGATTGTAATAAAAAGATCTTTGTTACTTGCTCATAGTGGCTATTCATTTTTACACCTTCTTATTAAAAATCAAGTGATTAGGATTTTTTTTATAAAATGTATCAATTGATTATATTATAGTTATAAAATCATATTATTTCAACCATACATTTTTTGTGAGAAAAGAATTAATTGTATATTATTTTATAATATAATCAAATAGTTATATACATATATGATATAAATCATATACTTATCTTTATTAACCCTACAATCAAAAATAGTAAATCGCTTCATTTTAGAAATCAATACCTTAGTTATTTAATCAACTTATATAAATCATATTTTCTTTTGTTCAGATTTTGATAATATTTGTCCCACTTTTTTATCTATCCAAAAGTTTTCTCGAACCTGGATGAGGGAGAAATAATTATGGCTTGGAATTTTCCTAAGCTGTCCCGACGCACCTTTTTAAAAAGTACTGGAGCCGGTGCAGCAGGACTGACTTTGTTGAAAACAAATACATTGCTAAGTCAGCAATCGCTCAAGAATGTCGACAAAGAGGATGTGAGTTATACGATATGTAACTTTTGTTCCTCATTATGTAATGTTAAAGTAACTAGCCGTACCACAAATGGTGTAAAACGGATAGTTAAGCTGGATGGTAACCCGCATTCCACATTGAATAGGGGCAAATTATGTGCGCGTGGTCAAGCTGGAATTCGTCAAACTTATGATACTGATCGCTTTAAAAAACCTTTAATTCGGGTTGAAGGAAGCAAACGGGGAGAATGGAATTTCCGTGAAGCCTCTTGGGAAGAAGCATGGGAGTATATTGCTAAGAAAAATAAAAGTGCAGATATTCAACCATGGGAATGGACCTTAATAGGAGGTTGGACATCCTGTATCTTTTATATGAATTGGTCTGTACCCTTTGCTGTATGCAATGGCATCCCGAATATTGTTGCATCACCTATGCAGCATTGTGTTACCACAGGACACTTGGGAACAGATTCAGTGCCCGGTAATTTTAACGTTCATGATGAAATCCTGCCAGATTATGATAATGCGAAATATATTATATATGTCGCTAATAATTCTTCTATTGCTGGAGTGTCAACAAGTCGTGCTGTTCGCTTTACACAAGGCAAGAAAAATGGTGCTAAAGTTGTGGTTTTGGACCCTCGAGTTTCAGAAACAGGGGCTAAAGCCGATGAACGCGTGGCGATTCGTCCAGGCACAGATTTAGATTTTTGTCTTGCAATGTTGAGAGAAATGCTAGATAAAAAAATGTATGATGCAGAATTTCTTAGAATACATTCTAATATGCCTTTTCTTGTCTATAAGGGTGATGGTGGAAAATGGCATATTGCTAAGAATGAAAAAGGTCATTTTGTCACAATTCGGGATGGTTCTCAGGATTATCATATTGTTCCTGCCTATACCAATAATAACAGACCTAATGTTAATGGGGAAAAATTTTGTTCTGCACTTTATGCACCTGAAGGAACAATCATTCCTGAAGGCTTTGAAGGTGCTGGAAAACCTGCTGTTACTGTTTTGCAAGCACAACTTGAAGACATTAATCACTGTACACCAGAATGGGCTGAAAAAACAACAGGTATAGCAGCTGAAAGAATTCTCCGCATTACCCACGAATTTGCAACCACACGTCCTTCATTAATTGATCCAGGTTGGCATGGTGCTCGCTTTGCTAATGTGATGATGGTACGCCGTGTACAAGCCATGATTCAAGCCTTAAATGGTGGAATTGATAAAAAAGGCGGCTGGATTATGAGTGGTGAATTTCACCATAAACTAGCTAAACAAGTCGAAGCCAAACAAAAAGGGCAAACACTGGGTGCCCCCATGGCAACTTATACGGGTATGGATTTTGCTCTTTTTGTTGTTAAAGCATTCTCCAGTGGGGAGACCTTTCAACCCCATGGTCGTCCAGGTTGGGCTTGGGTTTATTCAGCACAACAAAAAGCTGAAGGCAAACAAGGTGTTGCTTTACCTGTTTTAGCTGATGAAGGGCTAAAAGAATCTGTTGAAGGTAAAGTAAAATGGAAGGGAAAACCCTATCTCACTAAGGCTTTCTTTATCAATGCAGCTAATCCAGTACGTCACTATTATCCAGATACCTATTGGAAGGATATTATGGCTAGTGACAAAATAGAACTGGTTGTTGCTTTGGATGTCCTACCATCAGATACCACCCCTTATGCTGATGTGATTTTACCACACAGTACTTATTTGGAACGCTATGAACCGACTGTTTATGGTAATGGTGTTAATCAAGATCTTGCAATGACGACTCGTTATGCCGCCATTGATCCTTTGTATGATTCTCGAGAAATCCCAGATATCTTACTCAAATTCACGGAAATTTTCGGGGGCAAAGAAACTGCTTTTGATAAATTATCAGGCACAATGGAAGCCTTAGCAGGATTACCCGCTGCTCCGACTAAAGCAGCATGGGAACGCTTCAAAAAAGACCCCAAAGAAAAGAATCCGTTTACAGCAGCTTGCCGTGAAGTAGCATTTGTTGAAGCCGCGAAAAAAGTGCATACCACAGTAGAAGAATTTGATAGAGTCTTGCGAGAAAAAGGGATTTACCATGAAGAATCTTGGGAAGATATCTTAAAACATCAAGGAATGCCCAGAAAATTACCAACACCCACAGCAAGTGGACGCATTGAATTCTATAGTAGCCTGTTTGATATGTTAGGGGGAAATAAACCAGGTGCCTTACCACATTTTAGCGTATTAGCGACCCATATTGCTGCTGAATGCCGCAAGGGTAAAACAATGGATCAACCCTTGGACAAGGATGAATTTTACTTTGCTTATGGCAAAGTACCTACGGTATCTTATGCCTCTACTAACAGTAATAATCCTGTATTGGCTGCGATTAATATCTTCAAAAAAGATATCTACACTGGGGTTTGGATGCATCCTGATCGTGCGGCACAATTGGGGCTTCAGACAGGTGATAAAATCAATTTGACAAACACCCTATCTGGTCAACAGGCTGATGGACGGACTTATGTCACGCGTCTAGTGCGTTCAGATACCCTATTCATCCCGTCTGCATTTGGAGTTGAAAATCCACAATTGACCCGTAGCTATGCCATGGGTGGGACGGCGACTAATAAGCTCATACCTCATAATGTCGAGCCAGTGGTAGCGGGATTCCGTTCTCAGGAATTTACCCTCCGTGTTGCCAAGGCTTAAAGGAGAAAATTAGATTATGGCTAATAAACACTACGCTATGGTCATTGATCTCAATACTTGCGTTGGCTGTAATGCCTGTATGGCAGCTTGCGCGATAGAGAATCAAACACCAGTATGGGATAATAAGTGGCGTACTTATGTACATGATATAGAAATTGGTAACACTGATGAACTCGTACGACGGCGTTTTTTCCCCCGCCTCTGTAATCATTGTGATAACCCCCCATGTCAGAGCGTTTGCCCAACAGGGGCAACGCATAAACTGGATAATGGTATCGTATTAGTTGATGATGAAATGTGTATGGGTTGTCGTGCTTGTGCACTGGCTTGTCCTTATGATGCACGTTATGATGTAACCAGTCATGATGTGGAAGAGGGTAAGAAATTTTTTGGCGAACTTACCCACCGCAGTCGCCCCAGTGTGGATAAATGTTCTTTTTGTGCTCATCGTGTGATGCAAGGGCAAAAACCTGCATGTGTAGAAACTTGTGTCGGTTCAGCTCGAATGTTTGGTGATTTGAATGATCCTAAAGATGAAGTGTCTAAATTGGTCGCCAGTGGTGTTGCTAAACCCTTAATGGCTCATTTGGGGACAAGACCAAATGTTTATTATATTAGTGACATAGAGAGGTCAACCTAATGGATGGCATGTTTTATTCAACACAAAATGTTTGGACATGGTGGATTGCCCTATATCTTTTCTTAGGTGGCTTAGGCGGTGCTGTTGTAGTGGTCACATGTTTGACCGACATCTATATTAAAAAACATAAACAATTAGTGATCTGGGGAAATATATCAGCATTGATTATGTTATCAGTTGGATCACTGATGTTATTTCTCCATCTGCTTGATCCTTGGGCTGTTATCCATGTGCTGAACCCCATGGTATTGATCAATAAACCCGATGCTTGGATATCGTGGGGTACCCAGTTTATTATCTGGATGATCGTGTGGAGTATGGTTTATACTTTACCTTACTTGTTGGAATCGGCTTTTTGGAAGAAAATGCCACTGGTGGGCAGTATTCTTGGCGCATTTACTTGGTTGGGTAATTTATCTGAAAAATTCCATAAGACTATCGGATGGTTAGCGATAATTAATGCAGCTGGTACAGTTGCTTATACTGGTTTATTATTGCAATCTTTCCCAGCAGTTGCATTATGGCATAATCCAGGCGTCCCATTATTATTTATGGTCTCTGCCTTTTCTACCGCAATGGCTTTTTTACTGTTAGTGCTTTACCTGGCTATTAATGATAAAGAAGATGCTACATTGCGCGTTTTTTATGAACGTACAGATGTCATTCTCATTGCGGTTGAGTTATTGATTATTTTTGTGTTCTTCCACTTCACTACTTATGGTCTTGAATCTGCCCGTTATACGGCAGGGATCTTGTGGAATGATATGGGCTGGATTGTTGGATTTCTCGCTTTTGGTCTTATTGTACCATTCTTAATTGAATTTAGAGGCGTTACCAAAGGATGGAATAGTCCAGTTCCTATTGTATTAGCAGCAATAATGGTATTATCGGGTGGTTATTTATTACGCCACTATTTCATGTATGCTGGTGTTTATGAACGTCCCTATCCTGCGATGAATAGTATTATGCAACATTCGCAAAGTGAACATACACCAACAGTATCAGCTCGACAGGGATATTAATAGATATATCTATCAGGTATAAAAAACCTGATAGATTAAATCATTGTATACAGTCCTAAATATATTTCACTTCCAAAATTTCATACTCTTTCTTGCCACCTGGTGCTTGCACAATGGCTATATCATCTTCTTCTTTCCCTATTAGGGCACGGGCAATAGGAGAACTAATTGAGACAAGATGGGCTTTAATGTCTGCCTCATCATCTCCAACAATTTGATAAGTCACTTCCTCATCAGTATCGACATTCATCAAGTTTACTGTTGCACCGAAAACAACTTTTCCTCTCGCATTGAGTTTTGTAATATCAATAATTTCTGCACAAGCAAGTTTATTTTCAATGTCACCAATACGTCCTTCTATAAAACTTTGCTGTTCACGAGCAGCATGATATTCGGCATTTTCCTTTAAATCACCAAGTGCACGTGCTTCTGCAATGGCTTGGCTCACTTTAGGACGTTTTACCGTTTTTAAATGGTGTACTTCATCGCGCAACTTTTGTGCGCCCTGGGTTGTCATGGGGGATTTTCTCATAACTTTAACTCTTTATGTAAATCCTGTAAACGATTAACATCGCTTGCAGGTTGTGCTTTGAGTGCTAATATTGTTGCTTTTGCACCAGCTATTGTCGTTGTGTAACTTACTTTGTATTGTAAGGCAGTTCGGCGAATAGCAAAAGAATCCGCTATTGCTTGTTTACTTTCTGTCGTATTAATAATAAAGCTGATTTCATCATTTTTGATATTATCAACAATATTGGGGCGACCTTCTGTGACTTTCTTCACCACAGAACAATTAATGCCCTCTGAACTAATCACGTGTGCCGTACTTCGAGTGGCTACCAATTTAAACCCTAAAACCATCAAATCTCTAGCAACATCTACTGCAGCATTTTTATCAGTATCACGTACACTTAAAAAAGCGACACCTACACAAGGCAAATTACTCCCAGCAGCGACTTGTGATTTAGCAAAAGCTTCTCCAAAACTACGACCAACCCCCATCACTTCTCCCGTTGATTTCATTTCTGGACTGAGTACGGGATCAACACCAGAAAATTTAACAAAGGGAAAAACAGCTTCTTTAACAGAATAGTAATTGGGGATGCATTCTTTGGTAGTACCTTGTGCTGCTAAGCTTTGTCCAACCATACAACGAGCCGCTATGCGTGCTAAGGACAAACTTATAGCTTTAGAGACAAAAGGGACAGTACGTGAAGCCCTGGGATTAACTTCTAAGATATAGATTGTTTTATCTTGAATAGCAAATTGAGCATTTGCTAATCCTACAACATTTAAGGCTTTTGTCATACAAGTCATTTGCTCACGCAATTGATCTTGTATCATAGCGGATAAGCCATAAGGTGGTAAAGAACAGGCTGAATCTCCAGAATGTACACCAGCTTGTTCAATATGTTCCATGATGCCGCCGATTAAAACATGTTCACCATCACATACAGCATCCACATCTACCTCGATCGCCTCTTCTAAAAACCGATCAAGTAACACTGGAGAGTCATTGGAAACAGCCACAGCTTGATGCATATAAGTTTTTAATTCTTCTTGATTATAGACTATTTCCATTGCCCGTCCACCAAGTACATAAGAGGGTCGAACGACTAAGGGATAACCAATTTCATCCGCGAGATTTAAAGCCGACTCTGCAGATCTGGCGGTACGGTTAGAAGGCTGCCGTAAGCCAAGTTTATGGATTAATTGTTGAAAACGTTCACGATCTTCAGCTAGATCTATGGAATCAGGGCTAGTTCCAATAATCGGTGCACCAGCTGCTTCTAATGCCCGTGCCAATTTTAATGGGGTTTGTCCACCATATTGAACAATGACACCTTTAGGTTGCTCTATCTCAATAATTTCTAAAACATCTTCTAATGTCAGCGGCTCAAAATATAGGCGATCTGAGGTATCATAATCAGTAGAGACTGTTTCTGGGTTACAATTGACCATAATGGTTTCATAACCATCTTCTCGTAAAGCAAGAGAAGCTTGCACACAACAATAGTCAAATTCAATGCCTTGCCCAATGCGATTAGGTCCACCACCAAGTATCATAATTTTATCACGTTGATTGGGGGAAGCTTCGCATTCTTCTTCATAAGTTGAGTACATATAGGCTGTGGTAGCTGAAAATTCGGCTGCACAAGAATCAACGCGCTTAAAGACGGGACGTACGTTGTGACTATGGCGTACATTACTAATCACCGTTTCATTTTCGCAAAATAATATCGAAAAAGTATGAGCGGAAAACCCTTTACGTTTCAAGGCACGAATTCTATCAGCATCCAGATTTTCCAAACACCCAATACACAGACTAGATTCTTCATCAACTAAATTAGCAATTTGAACTAGAAACCAAGGATCAATCGCTGTAAATTTGTGTACCTCTTCAATAGACCATCCTATCCTAAAGGCATCAGCAATATACCATAAGCGTTCTGGTCCTGGATTTTCTAATTTAGAACGCAGATTACGTATATCATCTGATGTCATTTCCAAATTGGGATCTAAAATCGGATCAAGTCCATATACACCTGTTTCTAAGCCACGCAATGCTTTTTGTAATGATTCCTGAAAAGTACGCCCAATAGCCATCACCTCTCCAACAGATTTCATTTGAGTTGTTAGTAAAGGCTCCGCTTGTGGAAATTTTTCAAAAGCAAATCGGGGAACTTTGGTGACAACATAGTCAATTGTTGGCTCAAATGATGCAGGCATTGCGCCGCCTGTAATTTCATTGGAAAGTTCATCCAAAGTATAACCTACCGCTAATTTTGCAGCTACTTTGGCAATTGGAAAACCTGTCGCTTTGGATGCTAAAGCTGATGAACGAGAGACACGTGGATTCATTTCAATAATCATCATGCGTCCATCATCTGGATTCATCGCAAATTGCACATTAGAACCACCAGTATCAACACCAATTTCACGTAATACCGCTATTGAAGCATTACGCATGATTTGATATTCTTTATCTGTCAATGTTTGAATCGGTGCAACGGTGATAGAATCTCCTGTATGTACACCCATGGGGTCAAGATTTTCTATTGAACAGACAATGATACAATTATCTTTATGATCACGTACCACTTCCATTTCAAACTCTTTCCAGCCCAAAACGGATTCTTCAATCAATAACTCATTAATAGGTGATAATTCTAAACCGTATTCACAAATATTCGTGAATTCTTCACGGTTATAGGCAATTCCTCCCCCACTGCCACCCATCGTAAAAGAGGGGCGAATGACAACAGGAAAGCCAATTTTATTTTGTGCCTCAAAAGCTTCTTTCATATTATGGGCAATGAATGAGCAGGGCATTTCCAAGCCAATATTTAGCATTGCATCACGGAATTTTTGACGGTTTTCTGCTTTTTCAATTGCCTCAATGGAAGCCCCAATTATTTCCACATTATTTTTTTTTAAAATACCTTCATGTTCTAAATCTAAGGTACAATTAAGGGCAGTTTGCCCTCCCATTGTGGGTAATAAGGCATCGGGGCGTTCATGTTCAATAATCTTCGCGACTGTTTGCCAATCAATGGGTTCAATATAAGTGGCATTTGCCATTTCTGGATCAGTCATAATGGTGGCAGGATTAGAGTTCACCAAAATAACACGATAGCCATCTTCTTTTAAGGCTTTACATGCTTGGGTACCTGAATAATCAAATTCGCAAGCTTGACCAATGACAATCGGACCAGCACCAATAATTAAAATACTTTTTAAATCAGTACGTTTAGGCATTAGTTATTTATTATCATTTGAGTTGTTTTTTAACATGGAGTTGGAAACAGGCGTGAAGATTCTTCGAGGATAACTTTATCCTCGAAGACAGCAGGTGGGAGATCAGCTACGATCTTTCATCACATCAATAAATTGATCAAACAAAGGCGCAACATCATGCGGTCCTGGGCTAGCCTCGGGATGTCCTTGAAAACTAAAGGCTGGTTTCTCTAAGTGTTGTATACCTTGCAAGGAACCATCAAAGAGTGAACGATGGGTAGCTTGTAAGGTAGCAGGTAAACTGGCTTCGTCAAGTGCAAAACCATGATTTTGACTGGTAATCATCACCTGTCCAGTCCTTAAATCTTGGACAGGGTGATTAGCCCCATGATGACCAAATTTCATTTTAACCGTTTTTGCACCGCTAGCTAATCCCAATAATTGATGCCCTAAACAAATCCCAAAAACAGGTATTTCTGCATCAAGAATTTCCTTAATGGCTTCAATTGCATAGTTGCAAGGTTCAGGATCACCAGGTCCATTAGATAAAAAAATACCATCTGGTTTTTGTTTAAGTACTTCACTTGCTGGTGTTTGCGCTGGTACTACTGTCACGCGACTTCCTCTTTCTTCAAACATCTGTAAAATATTACGCTTGATACCAAAATCGTATGCTATTATAAGCAATTCTTCAGGTGCCGGTCCAACATTCCATATATAAGTTTGTGGTGTGGAGACTACTTTCGCTAAATCCATGCCTTGCAAACCTGGAAAATCTTTAGCAGCTTGGATAGAGGCCTCAATATCAATATTTTCTCCTGTCACCAAGCACCCATTTTGTGCGCCATTTTTACGTAAATGTCGTGTTAGACGTCGCGTATCAATACCTGCAATACTAACAACTTTATTCTTCAATAAATAAGCATCAAGAGACTCTTCAGATCGCCAACTACTTTCCAACAAGGGCAAATCACGAATCACTAAACCAGAAGCAAAGACCTTCCGTGATTCATCATCCTCAGCATTAACCCCCACATTACCAATATGGGGATAAGTTAAAGTGACAATTTGTTGACAATAGGATGGATCACTTAAAATTTCTTGATAACCTGTCATAGCGGTGTTAAAAACCACCTCTCCAACCCTTTGTCCTGCAATACCAATCGATTCACCATGAAATAAGCTACCATCTGCTAAAGCTAATAAGGCTGCATGTCTCAAAATCGTCTCCATACCGTTTATATTTGAATTTTATTTTTGAAATCGTTGAAAGACTAAACAGGCATTTGTCCCCCCAAAGCCAAAACTATTAGACATTACCGTATTCAGCGTCACATTTTCTTGAATTTTACGCACAATAGGCATGTTTTCAGCAGCAGGATCAAGTTCGGTGATATGTGCAGAGGCACTGATAAAATTGGCTTCCATCATTAATAAACTATAAATAGCTTCATTCACGCCCGCAGCACCTAAAGCATGTCCTGTTAAGGATTTTGTAGCACTGATAGGTGGAATCTTATCTGTGAAAAACTTTTTTATTGCTTCTAATTCACGTAGATCGCCAATCGGTGTACTTGTGCCATGAGTGTTAATATAATCTATTGGTGTCTCAACCCTTTCTAAAGCTTGTTGCATACACCGCACAGCCCCTTCTCCTGAAGGTTGTACCATTTCATAACCGTCTGAATTTGCGCAATAACCCACAACTTCACCATAAATCTTTGCACCACGTGCTAGAGCATGAGTTAATTCTTCCAAAACCAGAATTCCACCACCGCCTGAAATCACAAATCCATCACGAGTGACATCATAAGGACGAGAGGCAGTTTGCGGGGTATCATTATGCTTAGAAGATAAGGCACCCATTGCATCAAATAAAAATGTCATACTCCAATCTACTTCCTCGCCACCGCCTGCAAAAATAATATCTTGTTTGCCCATTAAAATTTGTTCATAACCATTACCAATACAATGGGCACTGGTAGAACAAGCTGAACTAATCGAATAATTTATACCTTTGATTTGATAAGGCGTCGCTAAACACGCTGATGTCGTACTTCCCATTGTGCGGGTAACCATAAAGGGGCTAACTTTACGTAAACCTTTGTGACGTAATAGATCAATGGCAAGTCCCTGATTGGCTGGAGAAGCCCCACCCGAGCCAGTAATTAAACCAGTCCGCGGATTTGAAACCTCATTATTTGATAAGTTAGCATCAGAAATCGCTTCGCGCATGGCTAAATACGTAAAGGCAGCAGCATCACCCATAAAACGTTTGACTTTTCTGTCAATTAATGCCGTTAAATCAAGGTGGATCGCACCATGAACATGGGTACGAAGTCCCAGATCTGCGTATTCTTGATGAAATTCAATGCCAGAACGTCCTTGACGCAGAGAATCTAAAACCTCTTGCTTATTATTGCCAATACTGGAAATAATCCCAAGCCCTGTGATCACAACACGTTTCACTGCCTTACCTCTTTTCTGTGAATAAACCTACACGTAAATTTTTAACAAAGTAAATCTCTTGTCCATCCACTTCCATCACTGCATTCGCAATACCCATTACTAATTTTCGCATGATCACTCTTTTCATATCAATATGATAAGTTACAAGCTTATTTTTTGGGGTAACTTGTCCAGTATATTTTACTTCACCTGTTCCAAGTGCGCGTCCTCGTCCCTTTCCTCCTAACCATCCTAAGTAAAAACCAATCAATTGCCACATTGCATCTAAACCTAAACAGCCAGGCATCACTGGATCACCTGGAAAATGACAACTAAAAAACCACAGTTCTGGATTAATATCAAGTTCTGCAATAATTTGGCCTTTATTCGCACTACCACCCTCTTTACTAATATTGGTGATACGATCAAACATTAACATAGGCGGCATAGGTAATTGTGCATTACCTGGTCCAAACAGCTCCCCACGACCACATTGGAGTAACTCTTCATAATTGTAACTATTTTTTGGCATAAAACTAACTCTTAACTTGTAGGACCAATCAATGGATAATGAAATTTTTGACCCGCCAAAGCTTTGACTAAAGCAAAGATACCTAAAAGCACTAAAGTAGAGTGGCAAACAGAAAAATATAATATCACAATGACCCAAATGTATGGCGCATTATATCCACCTGCCAGAAGGATTACCCCAATGACTAATATCAGTATTAATCCTGCCCAAATACTTGCAGAAAATGCTTGTCTTAAATGGCATCCTGCTAATTGGGAGGTATGTTCGTATTTAATATATAACCATAGCAATACTAAAAAAGCCAAACCTGGCAGAACTAAAAGATTAAGAAGATAGAGAGTTTCTGCAATAATCGCCAAAGAATGACCAGAGATTTGATCCGTTTTTTGTTTAACTACTGGACTCATCGTTCTCCTCATATTTCAAAAAGAAACTAATAATGTAAACTATCAAGCCAAGAAAAAAAATTAATCCAGCTAGTGCACGTAATTTGTAAAACAAGCTAATATTTTCCTGTACTACCATAAAGGGTATCGGAATTTCACTAACACGTTGTAAATAGACTTGCAAGATACCAGCAGCACTGATAAATAAAGCCATAAATATCATACCAATCGTCATCAACCAAAATGACCACATTTCTACCACTTGTGAACGATTACTGTTATTTATTCGTCCTCGTAGTATAGGCATAGCATAAGAAATCATACTCAATACAATCATTACATAAGCGCCATAAAAGGCTAAATGACTATGAGCAGCAGTAATTTGAGTGCCATGCGTATAATAATTGATAGGGGCTAAAGTATGTAAAAAGCCTAATATGCCTGCCCCTAAAAAAGCCATGACGGTAGTCCCTAACACCCACAGGGTTGCAGCTTGGTTTGGGTGTACATGGCGACGACGATTGTACATATTAAAGGCAAAGACTGTCATTAAGAAAAAAGGAAGTGGCTCTAAGGCTGAGAAAATGGAACCCCACCATTGCCAATATTCTGGTGTCCCAATCCAATAATAGTGTTGTCCTGTACCGATAAGACCGCTCATTACTATAATAACAATAATCACATAAAGCCATTTTTCAACAACATCACGTTCTACACCTGTCACTTTCATTAAGATAAAGGCTAGAATGGCTACCATAATGAATTCCCATACACCTTTCAGCCAAAGATGAATGCTCCACCACCAATAATATTTACTAACCACTAAGTTATCAGGATTATAAAGTGTTAATAAAAATAATACTACTAAACCTATAAATCCAGTTAGTAATACCATATTGATTACGGTTTTACGTCCTTGAAATATGGTCATAGCAATATTGTATAAAAAACCACCTGCTACCCCAATAATACAAATCTTAATAATCGTCGGGTGTTCCATAAATTCCCGTCCCATAGTGGGCCAAAAATGATTACCTGTGATTTTAGCTAAAGTGGCATAAGATATTAAAAGATAGCCCAAAATCGTCAAAATAGATGCACTAAGGAATATCCAAAATAATATTTTGGCTAACTTTGGATTATGTAATTCTCTCTTAGATTCAGCTGGTACAATAAAATAGGCGGCCCCCATGAAACCAAATAATAACCAAATAATAAGCAAAGTTGTATGCACAAGACGTGCAATATTGAATGGTATGAGTGGAAATAGAAAATCACCAATTACATATTGTACACCCATCATAAGACCAAATAAAATTTGCACACAAAACAGCACAATGGCAACGATAAAATAAGGCTTAGCAACCGCCTGTGATGAATATGGCATCTATATTTTCTCCTTAAAAGTAGTACACCATAAAATTGTTTATATTTTATAAAAAGTGATTGAATTGATTTTAAATATTAGTATATACTCTTTAATCCTCAATTCTAAAAAATGTGATATTCATACAAACTAACATGAAAAATACACTTAATATAGCTTTAATGAGTGCATTTGTACTCACAGTATCCACAAATATCTATGCTGGTCCAGCGGGTTTTGAAAAATGTGCAGGTATCGTTAAAATAGGGATGAATGATTGTGGTACAAGCCAACATGCTTGTGGAGGGGCTGCAAAGACAGATGCCGATCCTGAAGAATGGATTTATGTCCCTGCAGGCACGTGCAAAAAAATTATTGGTGCAACGCTTAAAGCAGCTGCGACAACCAAGGCGACACCAGAGCATGAGATGGGAGAAACAACTAAGACAGAAGAGAAACCTTGGTGGAAAGTTTGGTAATACTGACATTAATTTAATTGCTCACTCAATCCTGATGAACGGCTGATTTTTTGTGATACTGCCTCTTGAAAGACTTGCTTATTTCCCCACACACTTACATGTTGTCTGGCGCGAGTGAGCCCTGTATAAATCAATTCACGGCTTAATATTGGTAAAAACGGATTGGGTAGTAACATTATAATTTTATTAAATTCTGAACCTTGGCTTTTATGAATTGTCATGGCATAAACAGTTTCATGTTCAGGCAAACGATTTGGCCAAAAAGCGCGAATTTGTCCTTTTGTATCGGGGAAAAAGGCCTGTAATTCATAACGGTTGGATGGATTTCTAAGTATGATGCCCACATCTCCATTAAAAAGTTGAAGATTGTAATCATTATGGGAAATCATAATGGGGCGCCCGTGATACCAGCGTGAATAAGTTTGTATCAATCCCAATGATCTTAATTCCTCTTCAATTCGACGATTAACCGCTTTAACACCTAAATGGCCATGACGACTTGCACATAATATACGAAATGTATCAAATTCTTGCAAGACAGTTTGGGGGATATTTTTTTCTAAACAATGTGAAAAATAGGTCACAATTTCATTGAGTAGGGAAAGAGGTAATCCGCTATCTATTGAATGCCATTGTACATCAGGATACTTTTCAGACTGTAAAATCTGCAAAGCTGCCTCACTTTGCCCCTGTTTAACCGCTTCTGCTAATGTTCTTATACCACTGTCTTCACTAAAACGATAACTTTTATTTAAAAAAACTATGCTATTTTGAATATTTGTTTGTTTATGTTCCTTTCCTTTTTTTATTCCCACTTCACAAATATCACCTAATACTGTACCAGCTTCTACTGATGCCAATTGATCTTTGTCACCTAGCAAAATCCAACGGGCAGTTTTTGGTATTGCTTGTGCTAATTTACCCATTAATGCTAAATCTACCATTGAGGCTTCATCAATAACCACAACATTATAGGGTAATAAATTGCCTGCATGATTGCGAAATTCAGGAGAATCAGGCTTACTACCGAGTAGGCGGTGTATTGTGTAAGTCTTTTGGGGAATGGCTGCTTTAATTTTGGAAGAGCAATTTAAGTGATGTAAAGCTTGTGTTATCGCCTCCTGTAAACGAATAGCTGCTTTACCTGTCGGTGCTGCTAAGGCAATACTTAATTTTTGATTTTGTTCAAGTAATAATGCTAAAATCTTTACAACTGTAGATGTTTTACCTGTACCAGGTCCACCAGAAATAATGCAAAAATTACGTTGCACTGCTGTCAAAGCAGCAGAATATTGACCTTCACCTTGCATGGGAAATAAGCGTAACAAGCCATCTTTTAAGATATCCTGATTTACATCAGTACGTGCCTTACGGCTGCGGGCACGAATTTGGGTAGCAAGTTGTCGTTCATAATCCCAGTAGCGATACAGGTATAAACGAGATTTATCAAGAATTAAGGGTGTATATTCTCCTGGTTGACCGACAACAGTAGAATTTTGTAACGTATTTAGCCATTGGGATAAATTGGGACAAAGTAAGGTATTTGTACCTTCAGATGGATATGATTGCTTAGCCATTTTTTCTAAATCGACACAGGAAGAGCCAAGTGTGGTGAAATGACTGGCGAGAGCGGCACCTAATAATAATCCCTCTTCCTGAGATTGAGAGAGGTGCGCGATTAATTTGGTAAAATGTACATCTAGGTCTGAAAAAATACCTAAATCACAAAAATGTTCGATGGTAGTGAGCATGCTCATTCCGATAATCTAGCAAAAATAAAGCGATAATTATACCATTGAAACTGGAAAACTATAATGACAAATATTCAGAAAGAAATAGAAAACCGTTTGAATTTTCTGGAAATAGAGCAAATAGAACAAGATAATAGCTTACATAGTTTGAATAAATTCGAAACGGAAGTGGAGCGGCTAAATAATCTTTTAGCGCAGATCTCGAGTGATGAGAATAGTGTTGTAAATCCAGAAACAGATTTTAGTCATCTGCGAAATGCTCAGGAAATTCGGAAACTAGAGGCAAAATTAGCACAAATAGATAAGAATGCTAACATGCCAAAAAACGATGAGAATCCCATGGCAAAGCCTATTACAGATAGCTATGTTATTTGCTTATGCTTTGAACCTGAATCACCGACAGAATGGTCAGAAACAGGATGGCGAAACCAGGGGGCTGGAAAGTGTTATTCTAAAGAACAGGCGCAAGCACGATATCAAAAGCTTAAACAGAAATGGCCACATTATCCTTTAGAAATTGTGAAGAGGTAATCTGCCACGGTTTTATCAAAAAATCACCAAATTGTAGCAAACGGATTGATACAATTTGGAAAAAAAACAATTATTGTTACGCCAATAACACCATACCCCACACCATTCCCGCATAACAAATAGCTACAAAAACTGCTGCTGATCCTATATCTTTGGTACGTTTAATGAGTATATCTTGTTCTTGAGTCACCCGATCTGCCACAGCTTCAAGGGCGGAATTAATTAATTCCATTAATACTATTAAGATTAAGCTACTCATTAACAAAGCACGTTCAACACCATTATCACCTAAGTAAAAACCTAAAGGCATAAGCACAAGACATAATAAGACTTCTTGGCGAAAAGCCGCTTCATTAATCCATGCCGCTTTTAAACCAGATAGCGAATAACCAGTCGCTTTTATTATTCGGGTTAAGCCAGTATGTTTATTCATCTATTTTTCCACACAATATCTAAGTCTCTTGCCGCCTTAACTTCATTCAAACGTCGAACAGGTAAGTTATATGGGGCTTGTTTCAATGTTTCAGCGGGTTCTTTTTGAATATCACATAAAGCGGTGATAAAATTGTCCAAAGTTTGTTTATCTTCAGTTTCCGTTGGCTCAATTAGTAAACATTCTGGCACAAGCTGAGGAAAATACGTTGTTGGGGCATGAAAACCTTTATCAAGTAGCCCTTTGGCGACATCCATCGCTGTGATACCTTGCTGTTTAGCTTGACGTTTAAGCGTTAAAATAAATTCATGGCTAGCCCGACGTTGGGGAAATGCCATGTCAAAACCTGCTTTTGCTAAACAAGTTTGTAAATAGTTTGCATTTAGTGTGGCAAACTCTGCCACTCTTGTCATACCTTCACGACCCAATATACGTGCATAAACATAAGCTCGCAAAAGAATGCCAATATTACCTGGATGTGCCATCATCTGCCCGATACTTTGTGGAAAGTCTGTTCGCCAGTGATAAGTTTTTCCATCGAAATCGACTAGAGGAACGGGTAAAAATGGCAATAATCGTTCATTAACACCCACTGGTCCAGCACCTGGTCCACCGCCACCGTGCGGTGTTGAAAATGTTTTATGTAAATTGACATGAATAACATCAAATCCCATATCACCAGGGCGCACTTTTCCCAAAATCGCGTTAAGATTTGCACCATCGTAATACAATAATCCGCCCGCCTCATGGATACATTCGGCAATTTCAGTGATATGTCGCTCAAAAACACCCAGTGTAGACGGATTTGTCAACATAATCCCAGCAGTTTGACGTCCAATTTTTGTACGTAGTGCGGCGAGATCGACATCACCTTCATCATTAGTGGGAATTTCACACACTTTATACCCACAGATGACAGCAGAAGCTGGATTTGTCCCATGTGCTGCATCTGGTACTAACATTTCTGTGCGTTGCGTATCACCGCGTGCTTCATGGTAAGCACGTATCATAGCAACACCCGCAAATTCACCTTGTGCACCTGCAGCAGGCGCTAAAGAAACACCTTTCATCCCAGTAACTTCTTTGAGAATATTTTGCAAATCATATAAACACGCCAATACGCCTTGACTTTGAGATGCAGGGGCAGCAGGGTGGAGGGATAAAAATCCTGGTAACATGGCTAGAGTGTTACATGCACGGGGATTATATTTCATTGTGCAAGAGCCAAGAGGATAATAATGGGTATCAATAGAAAAATTTTTTTGTGACAGGCGTGTATAGTGGCGAACAACCTGCATTTCCGATACTTCTGGTAATTGAGGTGGTGTTTGACGTAAAAATTTTGTTGAAATATCGGAAATGGTTGGATGGTGAGCAGGATGTTGTGCGCTTGTGGAACGGTTTTTGTGTTCAAAAATTAGCATGATTTTGTCCGTAAATATCCAAAAAAGACCTTGGGATAAATCCCAAGGTTTATTACTTATCCCGTCTCGAATTGCCCAAACTGCATAAAACGCTGATAGCGGCTTTCTACCAATTCATCAATAGGTGTTTGTTTTAGCATTGCCAAATTTTCTTGTAAAACAGTACTTAAAGTTTGTGCGATTGTTTTAATATCACGATGGGCGCCACCCAACGGTTCTGGAATAATAATATCTATTAAAGCAAGTTCTTTAAGACGCCCTGAAGTCATATTCATCGCGGCGGCGGCTTCTGGTGCTTTGTCGGCACTTTTCCATAAAATTGACGCGCAACCTTCAGGGGAAATCACGGAATAAGTACTATATTGCAACATACATAATTTATCACCTACCCCGATGCCCAAAGCGCCACCGGAGCCACCTTCACCAATAATTGTCGAAATAATTGGGGTTTTTAAATTTGACATCACATATAAATTACGAGCAATGGCTTCACTTTGTCCACGTTCTTCAGCATCTACACCTGGATAAGCACCAGGTGTATCAATAAATGTGAGCACAGGTAATTTAAAACGTTCAGCCATCTCCATTAAACGTAGGGCTTTGCGATAGCCTTCAGGACGTGGCATGCCAAAATTATGCTGCAATTTTTCCTTAGTATCGCGTCCCTTTTGTTGACCAATGATCATGACAGGTTGACCTTCAAATCGTGCCAATCCACCAAGCATTGCAGGATCATCAGCAAAAGTCCGATCACCATGCAATTCTTCAAAATTTGTAAATATGAGATCAATATAATCAAGCAAATAAGGACGTTGTGGATGTCGTGCTAATTGGGACACTTGCCAAGCGGTTAAGGAAGAGAAAATGTGGCTAGTAAGTTCCTGACATTTGACTTGCAAGCGAGAAATTTCATCGCTAATATTGATTTCACTGTCATTACTGACACAACGCAGTTCACTAATTTTAGCTTCTAGTTCTGCGATAGGTTGTTCAAAATCAAGAAAATTAATATTCATTTTTTCAGTTATTCGTTCAGTTTTCAGTGATAACTGATAACTGATAACTGAACTCTGGTTTGAGTTGACGTGATAATAATGCTTGTACTGCATCTTTTGGTGTACATAAACCTTGTAACACCTTATTAACTTGTTCAACAATTGGCATATCTATCCCAAGCTGCTTTGCTCGACGGCTCACTTCACCAGCTGCCTGTACCCCTTCAACCACTTGTCCAATTTTCTTTTGTGCTTGGGTAATTTCACTACCCTGTGCTAAAGCATAACCAAAGCGACGATTACGTGATTGATTATCAGTACTGGTCAATAATAAGTCTCCTAAACAAGCTAAACCCATAAATGTTTCATGTTGCCCTCCCTGCGCCATACCAAAACGTACCATTTCACTCAAACCGCGGGTAATTAAAGCAGTACGAGTATTAGCCCCAAAACCTAAGCCATCTGCAATCCCAGCAGCAATTGCCATAATATTTTTCACAGCACCGCCCAGTTGTACGCCAATAATATCGTTACTGGTATAAGGGCGAAAGCTTTGATTATGAAATAATTTTACTAAATCTTGGGCATATTTTGGATCATTGGAGGCGATTGTCACTGCTGTAGGGAGATCGGCGGCAACTTCCTTCGCAAATGAGGGACCTGATAAAACAGCTAAGGCGCGTTTTTTGCCTAAAACATGCTGAGCCACTTGATGTAATAATAAACCAGTATTGTTTTCTAAACCTTTAGTTGCCCAACAGAGACGGGCTTGCTCTGTAATATGTGGGGCAATTTTATTGAGCGTTTCACGAAACGCATGACTAGGTACCACAAGCAAAATATCTTTGAATTGTGGTATAGACTCTTCTAAATTATCAATCGGCTGTAAAGTATCAGGAAAAGTTTCATCTGGCAAAAAGCGGGAATTTTGTCGTGTCAGCCTCATTTGTTCCACATGCTTAGGGTTTCTACCCCAAAGCGATACCAAATGTCCATTACGCGACAAAACAAATGCGAGAGCTGTCCCCCATGAGCCTGCGCCCACGACCAAAATTGGTTGTCGTACTGTCATATCTTTGCAAAAACCGAGTTAGACACTCGGTTTTTTTAGTCCTATTTAGAAGCTTGTTTATCTTGTTGTTGCTTTAAGCGTTGAGCATACAAGGTATCAAAATTGATCGGTGCTAATAGCAAGGGTTGAAATCCACCGCGTGCTACGAGGCTAGAAATGAGTTCACGAGCGTATGGGAATAAAAGATTTGGGCAATAACTATGGAGCATGTATGATAATTTATCTTTAGCAAAGCCCTTGACAGTAAAGATCCCAGCTTGATGTACTTCAATGAGAAAGGCAGTTTGTTCTTTTTCCTTGACTTTGACCGTTGCGGTGAGAGTCAATACAACTTCATAAACATCTGCTTGTAACGTTTTGAGCTCATCAGATATTTTCAATTCGATTTCGGGTTGCCACTGCACCTTGAAAATTTCTGGAGAATTGGGTGTTTCAAAAGAAAGATCCTTAACATAGATACTTTGTATCCCAAATTGCTCCTGTGATGCAGTCGGTGTTTTTTCCTCTGTCTTGCTTTCTTGTGCCATTATCTGATTCTCTTTAAATTAGAAAGTTATTTTGAGCGACTTTTTCCCTTTGAGAGAGGTAAGTTAGCATTTTTCCATGCCAGAATTCCCCCTTTAAGGTTATACACCTTCTCAAAACCGTTTTTTATTAATTGACGACAAGCCTGTCCAGAACGGGCACCACTTTGGCAACTAACGATGACTGGACGATGACGGTGTTTTTCCAAACTGCCTATTTTATCAGTAAACTTGCTTAATGGAATATGCATAGAATTTATAATATAGCCCTGTGCATATTCACTCTCTTCTCGAACATCCAGCATCAAAGCATCGTCATGATTAATTAACAACGTGGTTTCTTGTGGTAACAATGCCTTAATCCCAGAAATCTGTTCGCCTAAAAGATTCCAAATTAATAATCCAAGGACAAAACTCAAAGCTAGAAATAATCCAGGGTGATTACCAATAAATTCAAAAATTTGTTCCATACTTATGACGTACTAGTTGGGACGCCTGCCTTTTTAAGAAAGAAGGCTAGCGGGCAAAAGCCTGTAAAAGCACTTTGAAAAAGATTAGCACCAATAAATGCTGTGAACCCAAGCCAATAAATATGATGATATTGACTCAATGCGACGGACAACATAATAAAAGTACCAGCCACAAAAAACACAATTCGATCAACAGTCATAAAAACCCCTCTTTCGATTGGGTTAGATATTAAAAGAAAACAATGGGGATTGTTTGAGATTGAATCAAGTATTAGGTACAAAAAGAAGAACAAAATACTTCACGCATCATACTGATAAGGCGCAATGTACGTACATCAGTCACATGATAATAGACACGATTCGCATCTTTACGTGATCCTAAAATACTTTTGTCTCGTAAAATCGCTAAATGTTGGGAAATATTACTTTGTGATGTCCCCACTTGTTCAACAATATCTTGTACACTATACTCGTGTTCTCCCAAAACGCAAAGAATTTTTAAACGCAATGGATGAGACATGGCTTTCATAGAACGAGATGCTCGTTCAATATCATCATCATGAGTCAGTAGTGTGAAAGATGGTGCTACACCTGAAATTCCGTAATCATTAAAATTATTGCTCATTTCATAAACTCCTGCATGAGACTTCAAATCTGAAAATAGATGGAAAAATTATAGTCTAAATAATTGTTTCATGTCAATTTATTTTTTATAATATAAAAAAAAGTATTGGTTATTATTATCTTATTTTTATAGTTATTGTTTAAATTCTGGACTTTTTTTTAATTCAGGTTAAAATAGATACATTTTAATTTATGTGCTAGTGGAGAATCGTTTATGTATAAACTTGTCTTAATAAGACATGGAGAAAGTGTTTGGAATAAAGAAAACCGTTTTACGGGTTGGACTGATGTTGATTTATCTGAAAAGGGTAAACAAGAAGCCTTAAATGCGGGTGATTTACTAAAAGATTATACTTTTGATGTTGTTTTTACATCAGTTTTAAAAAGGGCAATAAGAACACTTTGGATTATTTTAGATCGATTAGATTTAATGTGGATTCCTGTCTATCGCTCTTGGTTGTTAAATGAACGTCACTATGGTGCGCTTCAAGGTTTAAATAAAGCTGAAACCGCGCGAAAATATGGTGATGAACAGGTAAAGCTTTGGAGAAGAAGTTATGCAGTATCCCCACCAGCGTTAGATCCGTCTGATGAGAGATATCCAGGGCATGATCCGCGCTATCAAAGCTTAGAACAAAAAATGCCTTTGAGTGAGTGTTTACAAGATACAGTTGCACGTGTTCTCCCTTTTTGGCATGAGACAATAACGCCAATGATTAAACAAGGTAAGAAAGTTCTTATTGTGGCACATGGTAATAGCTTACGAACACTTGTTAAACATCTTGACGGTATGTCAAATGATGATGTTTTGACTCTAAATATTCCAACTGGGGTACCTTTGGTGTATGAGTTAGATGATGATTTAAAACCTATTAGACATTATTATCTTGGTGATCAAGATGCCCTTACAAAAGCTATGGAAGCCGTTGCCAATCAAGGCAAGGCGATATAACGGAGACAAATATGCGACTATTTTTTCGTCATTTTCCCACATTATTAATAGGGACTCTTCTTGGTGCATTGCTTGCCGTTGGTAGCAGTGTATTTGCCAATCGGAATCAAAGCCATTTTGTCATCCCTTTTGAAGAATTACGCACTTTTACAGAAATTTTTCACAGAATCAAAAGCGATTATGTGGAAGAAGTTGATGATAAAACATTATTAGAAAATGCCATTCAAGGAATGTTAAGCGGTTTAGATCCACATTCTAGTTATTTAACACCGGAGCTTTTTGAAGAAGTACAAATTGGAACAACTGGAGAATTTGGGGGGCTTGGTATTGAAGTTGGCATGGAAAATGGTTTTGTTAAAGTCATTGCACCGATTGATGATACCCCTGCCCAACGTGCTGGGATAGAATCAGGTGATTTAATTGTTCGTTTAAATAATAAACCTGTAAAAGGGATGACTTTAAATGATGCAGTTAAAGTGATGCGTGGTAAACCAGGGACAAGCATATTGTTGACTGTTGTGCGTGAAAGTGAAGATAAACCACTTAAAATCACGATTGTACGTGCTATTATTCAAGTCAAAAGTGTTAAAAGTCGAACTTTAGAGTCAGGTTATGGCTATGTTCGTATCAGTCATTTTCAAACACATACTAACCGTGATTTACTCAAGGCTATTAAGACGCTAAAAAAAGAAAATAAAAATCATCTTAAAGGGCTTGTGTTAGATTTACGTAATAATCCTGGTGGTGTATTGAATGGGGCGGTAGATGTATCTGATACTTTTATAAGTAAAGGGCTGATTGTTTATACTCAGGGGCGTGTTGAAGATGCTTCTTTTAAATTTAGAGCCCATTCTCAAGATGTACTAAATGGTGCACCGATTGTGGTTTTAGTCAACGGGGGATCAGCGTCTGCTTCAGAAATTGTTGCTGGTGCTCTTCAAGATCATAAACGGGCTATTATTATGGGTACTAAGACGTTTGGCAAAGGCTCTGTGCAAACGATTTTACCTATGAATAATGATTCTGCTTTAAAACTGACCACTGCACGCTATTACACACCATTGGGTCGTTCCATACAAGCTGAAGGGATTGATCCTGATATTATTTTGAGTAAAATCAAAATGGCGGATATTGAAGAAGTTGATGATGGTGGTATCACAGAAGCGGATTTAACAGGGCATTTAGAAAGTGAGACGGAAGATAAGACGGAAACTGACACCAGTAAAAAAGCACCTTTGATACAAACAGATTATGCGGTGTATGAAGCACTAAATTTGTTGAAAGGATTGGATATTCTTAAAAAGCATTAATTATGCCAGAGTACAAAGCATTGCTTTGTACTCTAACACTATTTTAAAAATCCTTATACATCTCTTTAATATCTGTCTCATGATGTTTAAGAATGCGTGCCCGTTTCAATTTCAAAGTGGGGGTCATTAAACCATTGTTTACTGTCCAAGGGTCAAGAGAGAGTGAAACGCGACGAATTCTTGCATAGCTCGGAAAATCTTTTGTGAGTTGATTAATGCGTTTTAAGATCGCTTGCTGTACAGGTTTGCTTTGCTGTGTATCTGCTTCTACATTCAAACTTTTGGCAAAATCTTGCCAATTTTCGGTGTTTAATACCACTAAAATGCTAAGAAAGGGTTTGCCTTCTCCAATGACCATCACTTGATTAAAAAGAGTATCAATGGTAATAGCCATTTCCATAGTACCAGGTGGGACTTTCTCACCGTTGCCCATGACAATAATTTCTTTGATACGACCAGTAATATATAAATGTCCTTGTTCATCTACACGAACTTTATCACCGGTATGTAACCAACCCTCTTCATCAATCATTTCCTTAGTGGCTGACGGGTTTTTCCAATAACCCAACATTACGTATGGACTTTTCGTCAATAATTCATCATTTTGACCTAATTTTATTTCTACCCCAGGTACAGTCGTGCCTATACTTTCAGGAATATTATCATCTGGACGATTAATACTGATGACTGGGCTAGTTTCGGTCAAACCATAACCTTGTAATAAGCCTAATCCTAGCCCAATAAATATTTTTGCAATAGAGGGGGGCAAGGCTGCACCGCCACTAATAGCAAAACGCATTCGTCCTCCTAATTTTTTTAGAACAGGTGTCGCAACTAAACGATTCAGTAATGGCCATAACAGCAAAGATGGATGCCAACTGGCTCTGTGTTGTTGATATTCGAAGCGGTGCCAACCGATTTTGATTGTCAATGTAAATAATTTTCTAGCCAATCCTGATTTTTTCTCCAATTGGTTTTGAATTTTGGCATAAACTTGTTCATAAATACGTGGGACAGAGATTAAAAAGGTGGGATGCAAGGTGTTTAAATCTACAGCCAGTTGGGGGATAGAGCGCGCATAAGCGACAGTGACACCGACTATCATTGGTAAATAGTAGCCCCCTGTACGTTCAAGGGTATGCGAGAGGGGTAAAAAGGATAAAAAGAGGTCATCCGAATAGAAAGTCATACAACTTGCTGCTGCTTGAGCGTTACCAAGTATATTACGGTGACTCAGCATGACGCCTTTAGGGCGACCTGTTGTGCCTGATGTATAAACAATGCTCGCCAAATTTTCTGGGAGACAGTCATTAGTTTGTAAAGGGTAGTTTTTTTCATTGGGTAGCCATGTTTCTAGGAAGACTAAACGGGAATCAGAGGATTTATTTTCAAAGCTTTGTATTGAAACAATGCGTGTTGTGAGTATATCCTTATGTACGGTGTACAAACGTTTCCATTGTGTTTCCCCTTCAATTATGAGTAATTTAACATCAGCATTATTAAGAATATAAGCAACATTATCAGGACGATCATCGGTATATAAAGGGATCGTGACTAAACCTAAACCAAGTGCTGCTTGATCAAACATAACCCATTGTGGGCAATTATGTAACATAATGGCGACTTTATCACCAGGCACTAGATTTTCTTGTAATGCTGCTTGCCAACGCCCTACTTGTGCCGACATTTCACTCCAGGTGAAAGTTCGCCACATTTTCTGTTCTTTATCAAAATAACGATAAGCAATACATTCAGGTGAACATTTAACACGTTCACGAAATAATTCAGGTAATGTTAGTGCTATTTCTGCACTTATAACCTCTTGTGTCATCATTTTTTGTCTCTCTAAGTTGATTTTGACAACTTTTTTAGGTAAAATTTGACTAATAAACTATTATTAGGAGATTAAGATGTATTTGTTTCTCACACTTTTTAGACTTTCTGCGATTTTGGGTGTGTTAGTGTTACTCAATGGGTGTATCCCTCAGACGACTAAGCAAACGCCAAAGATTTCTGAGGAAATTATAGTACCACTTCCCATTTATGAAGAAATTGATGGTGCAAAACATCAATATGTCCAATCCCATGAGACTTTAGCTAGTATAGCCCAAGATTGTGGGTGTAGTGTAAATGATATTATTCAATGGAATAATATCCAATCCCCTTATCGTATCCAGATTGCGCAATATTTGCAGATTGAAGCACCTGTTAAAAAAATCATTCCACCAAAAGCCACACCCACAATTACAGCTGGTCTTCCAGTAAAACCCTTCGAACCTGCAAAATCAACATTAATTATACCAAGTGTTAAGGGGAAACACACTGTTCAAGAAGGCGAAACATTACTTTCCATTGCAGAACAATATGATTTTCAACCCACAGAACTAGCAGTTTGGAATGATATTAAAGAAGCCAGTGAAATTACTGTTGGACAAATCTTGACAGTTATTCCTCCAATTGAAGCACTCCCTTCTTTAGAAACAGAGAGTGCAATATCTCATATCGTGCTAGAAGGTGATGATTTATCTAAGTTAGCTACACATTATAGTGTAAGTGAATCTGATCTAATTGCTTGGAATAATTTACAAGCCCCTTATAAGTTATCATTAGGACAAATTTTGTTACTAGCAGAACCACTTTCAGACGAAATTGTGGAATATCATACGGTTGATTTTGGAGAAACGTTATTTGGTATTGCGCAATATTATGATCACAATATAAAGGATTTGGCAAGATGGAATAATTTATCTCCGCCTTATCAAGTCGATGCGGGACAAAGATTGCGTTTGACAGCACCAGCCCAAGATAATTTACATATTGTCAAACCAGGAGAAACTTTGCAAAGTATTGCAGATACTTATGGTGTGCTGCTTACTGATTTAGCTCTGTGGAATGAACTGGGTAAACCTTACACCGTCTATCCTGGGATGAAAGTGAAATTTACTGCACATTAATTGTCTTGCCTCAGTTGGACAAAATAAATGGATGAATTTATTGATGACTGTGATAACCAAGATCGTTGGGAATTAGCACGCTCTGGCAGCTTTGATAATAAAACCTTAGATGCAACCAGTCTTTACTTAAAGGAAATTGGTTCATCTAAGCTTTTAACAGCAGAAGAAGAAATAAAATATGCAGATGCTGCCCAACAAGGAGATATAAAGGCTCGTAACCAGATGGTTGAGGCTAATTTGCGTCTTGTTGTAAAAATGGCAGGGCATTATAAGAATAGAGGTTTACCCCTCCTTGATTTGATTGAGGAGGGCAATATTGGTTTGATACAAGCAGTGGCTAAATTTGATACCAAAAAAGGGTTTCGTTTTTCCACCTATGCGACATGGTGGATTAAGCAATCAATGAGTCGTGCTATTATGAATCAAAATCGTACGATTCGTTTGCCAATCCATGTTGTGAAAGATATAAATAGTTGTTTGCAAGCGACTCGTCGCTTGTCACAAAACTTGGAACGTAAGCCAAAATTAGAAGAAATCGCACAAGAAGTTGATAAACCTATCAAAAAAGTAGCCAAATTCTTAAAATTAAATGAGCATCTGATTTCAATAGATAATCCATATCTCAGTTATACTGAGAAAGTTTTAATTGATAGTGTTCAGGATGAATATAATCCTGATCCCAGGATAAAACTAGAAAATTCTAATCTCATGGCAAAATTGAATCTCTGCTTATCTCAACTCACTGAAAAACAACGTCTTGTGTTAGAACAACGTTTTGGTTTAGGCGATTTTGAAGAAGGTACATTAGCAGAAGTGGGTAAAAAACTTGGTTTGACTCGTGAACGTGTGCGGCAAATTCAACTTGTTGCGTTGAAACGTTTACGTGATATTTTGAAAGGTGAAGGTCTTTTACTAGAAAACGTGCTGCATTAGTACAGTTTTTTTTAGGGTGCAGTGCACCCTACACCAATTGATTTCTATCTTACAGGAGAATCAAATGAAAAGTGTCGCTTCATTACGTTATGACGTTATTTTCAAAAAAGCCTTTAGCCATCCTGATATTTTCACAGCCTTAGTCAATGATTTTCTAGGGATTAAGCTTGAAATTACTGAAGTTATAAATGATAAAGTGTTTGTACCAGCAGTGGGCAAAGTTGCTACAAGATTTGATTTATTTGCTGAAGATAAAAAAAATCGTATCATTATTGAAATGCAACATGCTCATTATGCGGATACTTATGAACGTTTTGTTTATTATCAATGCAGTGCAATGGTCGAAACGATTACCACATCAAGCAATTATCATTTTCCACTCACTGTCATTACCTTAGTTTTTTTAACAGGTAAAAAATCTCCTTCTGATAGTGGAATTGTAGTTCATGATTTGGAACCACGGGATATTGTTAGCGGCAAGGTGATTGATCATCTTTATACACATAAACATAAATTGATTTTCATTTTTACGAAATCAGTTCAGAAAACCACACCAGAAAATTATCGCGAATGGATGCAAGCGATTAATGATAGTTTGGATAAAGAAGTGAATGATGAAGATTATACAAATTCTCATATTCATGATTTATTCAAAGTCATTGAAACAGATCAGATTAGCCCTGAAGAATATGCTCGCATGAAAGATGAATATAATCGGGTAGAATCGGAAAAGGTAGCGGAAAACAAAGGTTGGAAGGCTGGATTGAAGGTAGGGGTGGAAAAGACCGCTAAAAATTTCAAATCCCTTGGTGCTTTGACAGATGAACAAATAGCCCAAGCAACAGGGTTGAGTTTGGATAAAGTACAAGCATTGTAATAGCATATCTGGTGCGTCTAACGCACTTGCTAAAATCACACAAAAGAGAATAAAATGAGCCCCATTACGATGTAGAAAAGACTGAACCTATCCCACTATTAGCGAAATGGTGGGCAATAAAAACACTTTGCCTACAATATCATTTAAGTGTAGGGTGGGTAAGCGGGGCGTCATGAATTGTGAAAATTGGGATGAACTATCCCCCGCTTGCCCACCATTTTTCAATGAATCCCACTATTAGTTTCCAAAATAAAAGTCGCTTATCCAAGTCACCAAGCTATTGCATGCCTACCA
>DAOVTJ010000157.1 GCA_030633165.1 Thiomargarita sp.
AGATATTTGTTCCACAGGGACACCCGATTCAAGCAATTCAATACCTTGATGATATATGAGTAACATTAAATTCAATAATAATATTTGCTTTTCGGGCGAACAAAAACTGTCTCTGTCATCCACAGCACTTTGCTGTAAAATGCCTTCTCGAATGAGAGTCGCCCCATTTAAGACCCAACGCTGCGCGGGTGATAAGGCTTCTGGACCGACAAGGTTGACAATTCGTGCTAATTCATCCGCCTGAGAAAGCAATTTTAAGGCTTCATTACGATATTCTTGCCAATGAGGATCAATATTTTCTGCCCACCATTGTTGGGCTGTATTAACATAATCGGAAAAACTATCATTCCAATCTATAGAGGGATAATGGCGTGCTTCAGCCAATTCTTTGGATAATGCCCAAAAAGTTTGTACGATTTCTTTGGTATGACTTGTCACAGGTTCAGAAAAATCACCTCCTGGTGGAGAAACGGCACCGATTAGGGTTACTGATGCTTTTTTACCGCCTAATGTGGTCACACGCCCAGCACGTTCATAAAATGCTGAAAGTCGTGAGGCAAGATAAGCAGGATAGCCTTCTTCGACTGGCATTTGCCCTAGACGTCCGCCCACTTCACGTAAGGCTTCTGCCCAACGACTGGTTGAATCTGCGACCATGACAACATCATAGCCTAAGTCTCGATAATACTCTGCAATGGTCACACCGACATAAATTGAGGCTTCACGCGCGACAACTGGCATATTAGATGTATTAGCAATCAATAAGGTACGTTCCATTAATGAACGTCCTGTGTGAGGATCTGTTAATTTTGGGAAGCTTTCCAAAATATCTACTAATTCATTACCTCGTTCGCCGCATCCAACGTAAATCACAATATGTGCATTTGCCCACCGAGCAATTTGTTGTTGTAGCATTGTTTTACCTGCACCAAAGGGTCCTGGTACAGCACCTTTTCCGCCTTTAAGTAAAGGGAAAAAGGTATCTAAAATGCGTTGTCCAGTGATTAAGGGCAAAACGGCATGATCTCTGTTTTGATAGGGACGCGGTATGCGGACTGGCCAGCGGTGAAAAAGTTGTAAAGATAATATTTCACCGTTATCTTGTTTGACTTTAGCAATCACTTTTTCAATGGTATATTCGCCAGCATCGGCTAATTCTAACAATTCTCCCTGACAATTGGGCGGTACTAAAATCGGGTGGTTGACAGAAGCGGTTTCTTGTACTTTACCAAGAAATGTACCTGGCGTGATTTGTGTGCCTAGTGGCAGATTATTATTAGAGGTGAAATGCCAGCAAATGTCACGATCTAAAGGGGCAATGTTTAAACCACGACTAATATAATCGCCTGAAGCGGCAAATATTTTATCTAAAGGGCGTTGAACGCCATCAAAAATATTGCCTATTAGCCCTGGACCTAATTCGACTGATAAAGAATGCCCTAATCCATGAGCAGTATCACCAGGGCGCAAGGATTCTGTGGATTCATAGACTTGCACTGTTGCCTTTTCACCTTCTAAGCGGATCACTTCTCCCATTAAATTTAAAGGACCGACTCGCACCTGCTCTCCATTACGAAGACCAGGAAGGTGTACGGTGACAATGGGACCATTAATTGCAATAATTTCTCCAGCAGACATTTTATATATTCCTCGTTGGGGTTGCAGAAGCAAATAATTGGGCACTAATGATCTGATAAAGTTCGTTTTCCAAACGCGCGATAAGTCCTTCAAAAGTGTTATCAATACGAATACGATCAGCTTGATTATGTACTAATACGCCACACGTAAAATTTCCAGTAGTACTTGAAAGGACAATATTCTTAATAATTTCATCCCATTTTGGCGCTAATAGGGCATGATCATGTTCATTGACAACAGCGACTAAATCGTTGCTATCAAACAATGAAGCAGCATGTTTCAAATATTGTTTTAGTAAATCAGTTGTTTCTTGGCTGCTCAATTGTTGAAAATGTTCTTGTAAATCTGTGAGAACGGATTGTACCAATTGCCACCGTAACTGATCTAACTCAGTCTGCATTTTTATTTCACTGGCTTGGACACGGCGACGATATTCTTGCGAAGCAGCGGCTTTAGCAATTTCCGTTTCTCTATTTTCTTGTTGCTGTAGGCGTTTCGCAGAATCTGCCAAAATCTTATCCCGTTGCTCTTTAGCAGTTTGTAAATGGGTATCAGCAAGCGTTTGGGCACGCTGATGAATTGCGTTTTCTAATTCTTCAAGTTGGCTGTTCATTGTTTATTTGAACTATATTTGGTATGATATGTTTAGTTTAACATAATTAGATACTATTGATTATCTATGAAAGGCGTGCTATGTGGAAATGATTCTTTTGAAGATGTTAATTTTGCGAAACAAGATGCAAACAAAAAACGAATTGTTATTTTTCCAAGCAGTGCTGCAATGTGAGTGTTCTTATGTAGGCGACTACATCCTTTTGGGATATCATTGGTGCGTCAAATAGATGTATCCGACATAAACTTATCATCTACATTTCAGGACTCCCCAAAAATAAAGCGAAAGTACACTAATGAAAACAAAACCGATATTAAAAACCATACAGGCAAAAGGATATCGCAATCTCGAATTGACAACACCTTTTGAATTTGAACAACTAAATATCCTGATTGGTGCTAACGGTGCTGGCAAAAGTAACCTCATAGAAATGATAGAGTTTTTACCAGAAGCACTCTCAAAGGGTTTAGCAGAGACTTTCTCGAACAAACGTGGTTTTACATCGGTAATTGATCTTAATAGAGAATTGCCATCAGAAATGCAATTAGCATGGAAACTGACTAGTAAATCCCATCTCACTCAAGGGATTGATATAAAATATCAGCTTATCATAGAAGGTGATAGTCACGGTAGATTTTCGGTCATTCAAGAAATTCTCGAAGAAACAAAGCCACGTTCTCAAAATGAGAACACTTTTTACAAACATTTGGATTTTAAATATGGAGAAGGTGCCGCAATGCCTTCAAATGGATTACAGCACGTTTCAGAAAACTTAAAAAATGCGAAGAAATTGGCTTTAGGATCACTCAGTAGTCCACAAGTTTATCCTGTACTTGAATTTGTTCGTGAACAAGCACTATCTTGGCGTTTTTACAATGCCAATGAAATGAATGTACGTGCTATCAAGCGCGAATCAAAAGAAATTGATGCATTACAACAAACGCTAGCACCGGATGGTCGCAACTTAGGAATGGTTTTGTACAATTTGATTCAAAGTGAAGAGGGGTATTTTGGTGACAACCTTGATAGGATTTTGCGTAGTTTATACAATGGACACCGTTTACTTAGGTTTCCATTAGTAGACTCAATGCACTTTGAACTCAGTTGGCAATTTGATAATCCCCGTAAACCGCTTAAATTGGATCAAATGTCTGATGGTACAATTCGGATGCTGTGTTGGATTGCTGTTTTAGCGCATCCAAATCCACCTGCCTTAGTGTGTATTGACGAGCCTGAATTAGGTATTCATCCAGCTTGGTTACCGATTTTAGCCACCCTGATTATTGATGCTGCGGAACACACACAAGTGATTATCAGCACACATTCATCAATTCTCTTGGATGAATTTACCCATCAAGCTGATAAAGTCGTCGTTTGCGCTCAAAATGAACAGGGACAGGCAACTTTTGAACGATTAGATGCTGAAACCTTAGAAGATTGGCTAAAACACTACCGTTTAGGAAAAATGTTCCGTTCTGGGCATCCTGAATTAGGGGGGTGGCCAACATGATTCGCAATATTTTGTTTATTGTCGAAGGCCAAACAGAGGGATTAGCTAATGTTTTTGGCAAAGGCATCCATAATATCTTACGAAACGAGTTTGATTTTATGCGTCAACAATTTATTCGACATCAGATGCTGCGCAAAAATGGCAAATATGATTTGTTATCTGATGTGGGATTTGATGTATCTCAACATCTCAATCCACCTAAGAAAAAACGTCAAAAACTCAAGCTGCAAGGCTCACCGATAGGTGATTATGTGTTTATCTTGCGCGATTTAGATTGTGAAAATAAATTGGCTATACATCAAGAATTTTTTGAAAAAATTAACTCAAAATTTCAGAATTGCGTTGAGATTCATTTTGCAGTGCAGGAAATTGAGGCTTGGATGATTGCACATCCAGAAGGTTTTTGCTCCGTATACCCAAACGCACCGCCTCAATTACTCAAGGATCTAAAGAAATTAGTGCCACAGAAAGAATCTCCAGAAACGAGTATTGATTGTGATCCCAAACCTGCTAAACATTTGGAAATTTTGACGGCGAAAAATGGGTTAAAATATCGAAAAAACATTGAAGGACCCCAAGCGTTAAGATTAGTGGATTCTGATATTGTCGCGGCACGATGCCCTCATTTCCAAAAATTTCGTGACTCTCTACGCAAAAAAATTTCCTATTTCTGCTAATTTTTTTTGCATCTCAGAAAATCCGGTAGTGGTGCAATGTTATCCACTACAAAAATCCCTTTCACAAAATTGTCATATTTTTCTCACACGGTTGTCATATCATCTCGCCATAATGCATATTTTTTATTATAGAGATAAATTAATGTCTAATAAATATCGCATATTTGCATTATCATTGATGATTGTGAGCAACGCATACGCCTTTGGGGAACTTGATCCAAAGCTACCTGAATATCAAGTGAGTAAAGGTATTTCTGGTAATTTTTCCAGTGTGGGTTCAGATACTTTAGCTAATTTGATGACTTTATGGGCTGAGAAATTTAAACGCTTTTATCCTCGTGTGAATATTCAAGTTCAAGCAGCAGGTTCATCCACCGCACCGCCTGCTTTAACAGAAGCCACTGCTAATATCGGTCCTATGAGCCGTAAAATGAAAAGTAAGGAAATATCAGCTTTTGAAGATCGTTATGGCTATAAAGCGACAGCTATTCCCGTTGCTATTGATGCTTTAGCAGTTTATGTTCATAAAGATAATCCTATCGAAAGCCTAACGATGAAACAGGTTGATGCGATTTTCTCTTCAACGCGTAAATGTGGTCAACGACAAAATATTCGTACTTGGGGACAAGTCGGTTTGCAAGAATTACCTTGGCACAATCGTTCTATTCAATTATATGGACGTAATTCTGTCTCTGGAACTTATGGGTATTTTAAGAAAAAAGCCTTATGTAAAGGTGATTATAAAAATAATGTGAATGAACAACCAGGTTCAGCATCTGTTGTACAATCAGTTTCTAAATCTTTGAATGGGATTGGTTATTCTGGGATTGGTTATAAGACTTCGGGGGTAAAAGCATTGGCTTTAGCCAAGAAAGCAGGGCAAAAGCCACAAAAAGCGACGCCAAAAAATGCGCTTAAAGGGCGTTATCCATTAGCACGATTTCTTTATATCTATGTGAATAAAGCCCCTAATAAACCTTTGCCAGCATTAGAAAATGCATTTATACGTATGGTGCTGTCTAAAACGGGTCAACAGGTTGTTATAAAAGACGGGTATATTCCGTTACCTGCTAAGGTTGTTAATAAACAACTTTCCATTCTTGGTGTGCGATAATGTTTTCAATAACACCGATTGAACGATACCGTTTACGTAAGGAACGATGGCTTCGATATGCAGTTAGCATTGGCGGTGTCAGTGTGATCCTTGCCATTACTTTGATCTTTTTCTATTTGCTCTACATCGTTCTACCATTATTTTCATCAGCAGAAGTCAAGATTTCTACTCAATACCCATTATCTGATCGTAGTCTCTATCTTGGTGTTGAAGAGCAAGGGAGTATGGCGGTACGTATCACTGAAAGCGGTGAACTCGTGTTTTTTAATGTTAATGATGGAAAGATTGTTCTTCAAGAATCATTAAATTTACCCACTGCGGTGAGCACTATAACCTCAAGTTTACCTAATATTATTGCTTTGGGGCTGGATAATGGTCAAGCCTTGGTGATGCGTTATCATTTTGATATCACTTATCCTAATGATCTGCGCACTGTTACACCACGCCTTGAATATCCTTTCGGGGTAGCGATTATGGATATTGATCCAAACCATCAACGATTAACACAGTTAGCGATACAAATTAATGATGAATCTG
>DAOVTJ010000114.1 GCA_030633165.1 Thiomargarita sp.
ATTCGTTCAGGGATGAGAATGTTTGAAATTTGCATATTCACTTTATTAATATTTTAACTATCCAACCTTATTTCTCTCCCACCTAGCAGGTAGGGGGAGAGAGAAATCTTATTTAATCTGTTGAGTTTTGATACCCCCTTCAGATTGATGATGGTCTTTGAGTTTTTCCTTATGTTTCTTAATTTGTCTATCTAACTTATCAGTTAGGGCATCAATCGCTGCATACATGTCTTCATTTTCAGCATTCGCAAATAGATTAGCACCGCTGACGTGCAAAGTGGCTTCAGCTTTTTGACGTAATTTTTCAACACTGAGAATGACATGTATGTTGGTCATAGAGTCAAAATGACGTTCTAAACGTTCCATTTTGTTGGTAACGTATGTACGCAAGGGGGGGGTAATCTCAAGGTGATGACCGCTAAGATTCAGTTGCATCTATGTGCTCCTTTGAATAATGATGATTTTAGAGTAAACGTTTTCTCTCGTTTGACGGGGGTATAAGCAGCGCATCACGATATTTTGCAATAGTACGTCTGGCAACCTTGAACCCTTGAGCAGATAATAGGTTTGTAATTTTATTATCACTGAGTGGTTTAGCAGTATTTTCAGCTTCAATCAATTTCTTAATAATGGCGCGAATGGCAATTGAAGAACATTCTCCACCACTTTGAGTGCTGACATGACTGGAAAAAAAGTATTTAAGTTCAAAGATGCCTCTGGGGGTATGAATATATTTTTTAGTGGTGACACGAGAGATAGTTGATTCATGCAGTTCTAATTCGTCAGCAATATCATGCAATACTAACGGTTTCATAGCCTCTTCACCATATTTCAGAAAATCCGATTGACGTTCCACTATACATTTGGTCACTTTTAATAAAGTATCATGGCGACTTGTTAAGCCTTTTATAAACCAACGGGCTTCTTGCAAATGAGTTTTTATGCATTTTTTGTCAGCAGATTTTACCATTTTGATATTGGCATACTGACTATTAATAGTCAATTTTGGACAATTACCAGGATTGAGCTCTATTTTCCACTGGTCATTAATTTGTGTAACAAAAACATCAGGAATCACATAAGTTGTTTCAGAAGGGGCAATGTTGGCACAAGGATGAGGATTGAGAGATTGAATAAGCTTAATAACTTCTTGCAATTCTGTATTGTTTAGTTTCATCCTTTTCATTAATTGTGCATAATTATGCGTCCCTAAAATGGGTAGATATTCACGAACAAGCTCTTTTGCTTTTTCTAAGAACGGTGTTTCAGGATCAGATTCTGCCAATTGTAATAATAAACATTCGCATAAATCACGCGCTCCCACCCCAACTGGTTCAAAATGTTGAATACGAGACAATACAATTTCTAATACTTTGATAGAAATATCTCCTAAACTTTGAGCCAGTTCGGAGAGTTCGGTACGTAAATACCCATTGTTATCTATAGCATCAATGATGGTTATAGCACAAGCCCGATCTAAATCACTAAAAGGGGTTAAATCAACTTGCCATTGCAAATGGTTTTGTAAGGTTTCAACAGCACTTCTTTGATTAAGTAATAAGTCTTTATCAACTTGATCATTCTTGTAAGATTGGATATCATCATAAATATCTGTCCACTCATTATCGAATGCTAGTTCATTAGGAATCTCGTTCTCAAGCGAAATGCTCTCTTCCTCTTTTTCATTCTCAGTCTTTTCTTCTGCAACTTCTAACATAAAGTTAGAGTCCAACGCTTGCTGAATTTCCATATCTAATTCAATACTAGATAACTGCAAAAGACGAATAGCCTGTTGCAATTGCGGCGTCATGGTAATTTGTGGACTGAGACGTAGTTGAAGACCTGAATTCATGCGTGTTGTTTGAAATCCCCTTTAAGCTAATCGGCTCCCTATTACAATTTAAAATCTTGACCTAGATAGACTTCTTTCACTTCTTCATTTTCTAAAATCTGTTCTGGTGTGCCTTCCGCAATTAAATGTCCATCATTGACAATATATGCACGGTGACATATCCCTAATGTTTCACGAACGTTATGATCAGTAATTAAAACGCCAATATCTAAATGGCATAAATGTTTAATGATGCGTTGAATATCCAACACAGAAAGTGGATCAACACCAGCAAAGGGTTCATCAAGCAAAATAAATTTTGGTTCTGAGGCAAGAGCACGGGCAATTTCAACACGTCGCCGCTCTCCTCCTGATAAACTCATACCGATATTGTCTCGCAAATGTTCTATATGTAAATCTTGTAATAATACATTAAGACGTTCTTGACGTTGTGCTTTGTTGAGATGCTTTTGTATCTCAATAACAGCCATAATATTGTCAACAACGCTCAATTTACGAAAAATGGAAGCTTCTTGTGGTAAATAACCAACTCCCATTTGTGCCCGTTTATGCATGGGATAACGGGTGATATCTTTTTCACCTAAAAAAATGGTACCTTTATCAGATGAAATGAGTCCAACTATCATATAAAAGCTAGTGGTTTTGCCAGCACCATTAGGTCCTAACAAGCCCACAACTTCACCACTGGCGACATTAAGGCTAACATCCTTGACAACGGTTCTAGATTTATATGTCTTTGCCAGATGTTGTGCAGAAAGCGTTTTCATCTTATTTATTTTTAGGCTGTGGCTTAAAGGTCATTATAATCCGTCCTTCATTCTCCTTGCCTTTATCTGCTTTAATGATACCACGTTGAGTATCATACATGATACGTGGTGCATTTGAGGTATAAGTCTTTTGACCATTTTTCCCCTTTGTTAATTCTGCATTTTTTTTAAGATATAGTGTATTTTTTTGAGCATCATATTCCATTTCTTTCGCTTGAGCTTTAATATCTTCACCGCTATCAAGACGTTGTTGAAAATAAGCGGGTTTACCAAGTGCGATAACCTTGTCTATTTCTTGTTTTTTCGTATAATTTAGGATCACTTGTTCAGCAGTCAGGCGAATAGTGCCTTGTGTGATAATAACATTACCTTGATAAACAACACGCATTTTAATATTGTCAAGTTTTGCGGAATCGGCTTCAATCCGAATGGGTTGTTCACGATCTGTAGACAACGCAAAAACATTAGTCGACAAAAGTAGTAGAAAAAGCAATTTATGGAAGTACATAATGACCTCGTACTTGAGAGAGTAAATCTATCTGTCCTATGGGCATATCAATTTGCACCCCAACGCTGTGATTTCTATCTTTGTTACTAATAATTGTGGTGAACGCACTTGTTTCAGCATGTTCAGTATCAATATCTACCATCACATCCTCTGAGATAATTTTCAATGGATATTTTTTATCATGCCGTAATAAGGTGGTTCTATCCAGTAGCCATACGTGTTTACCATCTGGGGAGACTTCACCACGTTCAGCATGTAGTGTCCATATAGGCTGTTTTTCTTTATAAAATACCAAATTTGGTGCAGTCAATGTCGCGTTAGTCTGTGGATAATGTATCATTGTTGCTGCTGTCAATTTACTTTTCAACACGCCATCTTGATCCATTTGGCTGCTTTTAAAGCCTTTCATTGTATAATCAGCCACAGGATTATTATTCTCTGGTGATTTGGATAGCATCTCATCTAAGCTATGCATCAGCCAAAGCGTTGCAATTACCAAGCTAATTAAAAGGAGCCAGGCGCTAAGACGATTTAACATATTATACTCTGCTCAATGCTATAACGACTCAATTGTTTGGACCAAGTCCCTTGTGCTTTCATGATTAATTCACAAACTTCTCGTGCTGCACCACGCCCGCCCGCCGCCTGTGTTTGCCAATGGGCATGTTTAATAGTTAAAACATCAGCATCTGCCACAGCAATGGCTAATCCCACCTGTCGCATCACTGGAACATCAATCAGATCGTCTCCTAAATAAGCCACTTGTTGATAATCTAATTGTAATTTTTCAGTCAACTGTTTAAATGCAGTTAGTTTATCATGCTTACCTTGTAAGACATGTTCGATTCCCAATGATTGCATACGGTGCGTAACAACAGGTGAATTTCTTGCTGTGATGATACCAATAGTCACACCTGTCGATTGTAGCATTGTCATACCCAAACCATCACGGGCATAAAACGCTTTATATTCTTCTCCCTCTTTTCCTAAATATAGACTACCATCCGTCAGTACGCCATCAACATCAAAGATGAGTAAACGAATGAGAGCTGCTTTTTCAAATATTGTTTTCATAAAACACGGGCTCGTAATAAATCATGTGTATGCAACACACCTTTTAAAATTTCTTGTGCATCCACTACCAGCAATACTGTGATTTTATGGGTTTGCATCAAACTCAAAGCCTCAACTGCCAAAGAATCTGCTGATATAGTTTTACAGGATGTTGTCATCACCTCTGTTATCATTGTACTATGAATATCAACTTGTGTATCAAGTACGCGACGTAAATCACCATCCGTAAAAATACCACTAACATGTAATCCATTATCAACAATGGTAGTCATGCCTAAGCCTTTACGAGTCATTTCTACTAAAGCATCACGCAATGTAGCGGTGATGGGCACTTGTGGCATTTCTTCACCAGTATGCATAATATCACGAGTCAATAACAATAGGCGACGTCCCAAACTTCCCCCAGGATGAGAAAGGGCAAAATCCTCTGCATTAAAGCCCTTGGCTTCAAGTAAGGCAATCGCTAATGCATCTCCCATAACTAAGGCGGCTGTTGTACTAGATGTAGGCGCTAATCCCAAGGGACAAGCCTCTTTTTCAACGCTAACATCAATATTAACAGTTGCAGTCTGCGCTAAAGTTGAATTCTGATTTCCTGTTAGAGAAATGAGAGGAACAGCTAAGCGTTTGATAAGGGGTAAAATTGTCAAAATTTCATCTGTTTCCCCTGAATTTGACAAGGCTAACACGACATCTTTCGTGGTAATCATCCCTAAATCACCATGACTGGCTTCACCTGGGTGAACAAAAAATGCTGGACTCCCTGTACTGGCTAAGGTTGCAGCAATTTTACTGCCAATATGTCCAGATTTGCCCATGCCGATGACGACAATACGTCCTTCGCATTTAAGCATAAATTCACAGGCTTGTACAAATGCGTTATCAATTCGTGTAGTAAGTTTTGCAACAGCTTGACTTTCTGTTTGTATGACTGCTAATCCTAAGGCACGTAATTTATCGGCTTCAGTGATTGACATGGATAGATACCTTTGGCAAACATGCTAGACTTAATAAAATACCACATTTCTCTTTTTATTAGCAAATTATGATAGAACGTTTACAGCAATATGCCTTACTCATGCGTCTACATCGTCCCATTGGGATTTTTCTCTTGCTTTGGCCTACTTTGTGGGCTTTGTGGATTGCGGGTAGCGGGTATCCTAATGTACTTGTAACAACGGTGTTTATTTTAGGAGTTATTATCATGCGGTCTGCAGGTTGTGTTATCAATGATTATGCTGATCGCCATATTGACCCGCATGTTCGCCGCACTCGTGAACGTCCATTAGCAGCTGGACGTGTCAGTGAGTCTGAAACTTTAACTCTATTTGTTATTTTGTGTTTATTGGCTTTTGGGCTAGTTTTATTATTAAATATTTTGACTATTGCGCTATCTATCATTGGCGTTATGTTAGCAGCCACTTATCCTTTTATGAAACGTTACACGCATTGGCCACAAGTCTATTTAGGGATAGCTTTTGGTTGGGCTATTCCAATGGCTTATGCCGCGCAGACTGGTAATGTGCCAATGTTAGCATGGGGATTATTTCTCATTAATGTGCTATGGACTGTTGCTTATGACACGATGTATGCAATGGCAGATCGTGAAGAAGATCTAATTATTGGTGTTAAATCTACAGCAATTTTATTTGGTAATGCGGACAAAGCCATTGTCGCGGGTTTGCAAATTTCTGTATTACTACTATTATTATGGATAGGAAAAGAAATTAATTTCGGTGCTTTCTATTATTTAGGTGTATTTATGGCAGCATGTTTGGCGATTTATCAACAATTTTTGATTAAAAATCGTGAACCAGCACGGTGTTTTCAAGCATTTTTGAATAATCATTGGTTTGGAGCAATGATTTTTGCTGGTATTGCTGTCGATTATTATTGGAGATAAAAAATGCGTTTCGTGTCTATTTTTTGTTTTTTCTTGATGCATACTAGCTTTGCAGCAACGCCTCGAATTATTAATGGTGAACGTGCTCAAGCGGATGCTTGGCCTTGGATGGCTGCAATAATCTATGCCAATATGCGTCCTGAAGATGGTCAATTTTGTGGCGCTACCTTGATTCATCCCTCTTGGTTACTCACAGTAGGACATTGTACTGATGGTGAAACAATTTATAGTATCAAAGTATTGTTGGGTCAAAATAATTTGACTGAGGCTGAGGAAGTCATTGGTATTAAAAGAATTATAAAGCATCCTGATTATGATCCCTGGATTGATAATCCAAGTTCGGATATTGCCCTGTTGCAACTTGAAAAACCATCCTCACTCCCCGTGTTACGCGTAGCAGATCGTTATAGCGACTTAAACCAAAACATGGCAACTGTCTTAGGTTGGGGTGTCCTTGAGAATAGTATTGATAGTGTTTTTGCAAATAGTTTACAACAAACTACCCTACCCCTTGTTTCAAATGAAGTGTGTAATGCACCAAATTCCTATAATGGTGATGTTCACGAGACTATGCTTTGCGCTGGTTTTGTAGAAGGTCACACAGATGCATGTATTGGTGATAGTGGTGGTCCACTCATTGTAGAAACGGACAGGGGGTGGCAACAAATAGGTATTGTGAGTTGGGGAGAAGAGTGCGCTTTGCCAAATTATTATGGTGTTTATACCCGTGTCTCATTATTTCAAGATTTTATCATAGATAATGTTTGTGAATTCAAAGATATACCACCCACACCAAGCTTAGAGGTGAGTATCGAGGGAGAAAAAGCCAGAGTTTTTTGGAACAAGAGTACAGGAGCAGAAGGCTATCAATTTTATTATAGGGCGATTAACACATTCTTTTTCGATAATATCCATAGTTTGAATTTCGGCAACACAACTGATTTTACAGCGGTTTTAAATCGTGGTGACAAGTATATTGTGGCAGTTCGTGCCTATAAAGGTAATTGCTATTCTCCCTATTCAAATAGAGGCCTAATTATCATACCTTAAATAATATAAAATCCAAGCAATGCATTCATCAATGCCATTTTAGAAAATTTGTTCAAATTGTCTAGGCTAATTGATGCCTCAATGATTTTGTTCTCTTTTAATAAGCGTGCTCTCGTTGTCCCTTTTAATAAAGGTGTCGCTGGTGTGAACCATTGATTTCGATAAAAAAATGCAACATTAGCGATTGTTGTATCTGTAACGAAACCCTTTTTAATAATAAGAACATCATCCGCTTGGCCTTTGAGATCCATTAAATGATTTAAATCTGCTCTGTTAGCATATTTAAAATCATAAACAAGGTTATCACTTTTTATCACTTTTAAAGTTTTAAACTGTCTCTCTTGATAGAGACTATATTCAATCGCTTCAATCGTTTTTGAGTAAATAACCCTACATTTATAGGTTTGATTTTTAGAAGGGGCGGTGATAACATTTTTTAAATCAATATCATCTTGAGCTTGAAATAATATTCGCCTGGCGTGGTTTAACCGCTGATTATGAAATTCTAAAAACTGGGCAATACCATTTACTATTTTAATAGTTTCTAAAAGCATAAATATTTATTAATGGATAAGATAAGCAAAAATATGTTGTTTTAGGCTTGTAATTTTAAAAATAGCCCATATTATAATGATAACACAAGTTAATGCGAGGTGGA
>DAOVTJ010000034.1 GCA_030633165.1 Thiomargarita sp.
CAAGTTTTTTTATCAAGTCATGTTTATGTTCTTGTAATTCATTATGCAATCGATCAATGATTGTTTCTTTATGTTGATCGTATTTAAGCTTGCTTTGAAAGTCTGCTTGTAATTTCTCTAGTTTGCTTGTTAGCAAATTGAGGGTTTCATTTTCCATTTTGTTCATGTCAATCTCTGATTGAAAAAAAAAGCCCAACCGAAATCGGTTGAGCTTTTTGACTCCGACTTAAACCTTAACCACTATTACTAAGTAGCTGTTGGTTTGGCAACTAAGTCAACATGAGGTACTTTCTTCAAACTCCATTTTTTGGTTTTTTTGTCATAAGTGGAGTTTACAAAGCATTTCCAATTTTTCTCATCAACAAAGTCAAAGTCTTTGCGATAGTAGAATCCAGGATAACGGGATTCTTCACGGAATTGGATATGTTTCATGTGGGCTTCGGCAGTGATGATACGATGGTAGTTTTCCCAAGCACGCAACAATTCATGCAAGTCTTTAGCACGCATTTTCAAAGCATCTTCTTTGAGCATTTCCAACTTTTCTTCACAAACAGCTAACATGTGTGCATTTGTTTGATACCATGTAGCTACACCAGCGCAGTATTCATCCATGATCTTTTGCAGACGGAATTGCAACATCTTAGGTGTGATGTAGTGTGGATTCACGTCTATAGCAGTACTGTAATCCTTATGCTCCAGGAATGTTTTCACTGGGGTATAGATTTCTTTGACAAGATCATCAACTGGGGTATCTAACTCTGGTGTCCAGTCCTTGTTGTCTAATACAAATTTGACCATCGCTTTGGCAGCAATACGGCCTTCAGCATGGGATCCAGAGGAGAATTTATGGCCAGATGCGCCAACACCATCACCTGCTGTAAACAATCCTTTGATTGTGGTCATGGAGCGATATCCCCAAGACCATTCTTTTGGTGCCCCTAAGTCGGTTGGGCCAGAAACCCAAATGCCGCAACAACCAGAATGAGAGCCTAATAAGTAAGGTTCGGTTGGCATCAATTCTGAGGCTTTCTTCTCAGGTTCAATGTTTTCACCAGCCCATACACCAGCTTGTCCAATACACATGTCTAAGAAATCTTCCCAAGCTTCTGCTTCTAAGTGCTTGATTTCTTTCTTACTCATGGTTTCTGCTAATGCACCTAAGGCAGTTGGTGTGTCCATGTAAATTGGACCACGACCTTCTTTCATTTCATGCATCATCAAGTGATTACGCAAACATGAAGCAGGTACTGCAGCTAATCCATAAGGAGGATAGTCTTTCAACATCTCCTTATTTCTAACCATGTAGTTTTCACCAATGGCATTGGTTGCTTTAGCTTTAAAGAGTAAGAACCATGCACCAACTGGGCCATAACCATCTTTGAAACGGGCAGGTACAAAGCGATTTTCCATCATGGTCAATTCTGCACCAGCTTCGGCTGCCATTGCATAGGTAGAACCTGCATTCCAAACAGGATACCAAGCACGACCTGTCCCTTCACCTACAGAACGTGGACGGAAAAGGTTGACACATCCACCAGCTGCTAATAAGCAAGCTTTGAATTTATAAACATAAATCTTGTGCTCACGCACGGAAAAGCCAATGGCACCAGAGACACGTTCTGGGTCATTTTTGTCATTAATCAATTTGACTATAAAGACACGCTCTTGAATATTATCAGTACCTAGGGCTTTCTTGGCTGCTTCTGCGACAATCCATTTATAGGATTCGCCGTTAATCATAATTTGCCATTTACCTGAGCGAACGGGTTGTCCACCGTCTTTTAATGAAGGTAAGTCTCTTTTAGAACCATCATGACGACCACCATCTTTATCTGTTTTCCAAATAGGTAGGCCCCATTCTTCAAATAGGTGTACTGATTCATCTACGTGACGGCCTAAATCATAAGCCAAATCGTCACGGGTAATACCCATCAAGTCATTAGCAACCATACGGGTGTAATCAGCAGGATCATTGTCGCCAAGATATGTGTTAATCGCGGATAATCCTTGTGCGACTGCACCTGAACGATCTAACGCTGCTTTATCAATCAATTTTACTTTAAGATCTGTCCCTTCGATCCAGCGCATCATTTCATACGCTGCACCACAACAAGCCATTCCACCGCCAATCAAGAGAAGATCAACTTCTTCTTCTACAATTTCTGGATTACCAAAAGTACCTTCTGCCATGTTTTATTACCTTATTTGTTGTATTGTTGACACCCACCGACTAGGTAGTGAATTCTAGTCGTTATAAGCAAATTAATTGGCTTCTATCGCCTTTAAATTCGTTTTCTGTGTCGAAAAAACCAGGTTTATCAATGTCTTCCATTTTTGCTGTAGGTTTGCCAGCATAAGGGTCTATTGATCCTTCTGGAGTGGTACGAATGGGAAATTTGAATCGTTTCACGTTGCCATTACGGAATTTGATCGTCCACATGATAGAGTCACTACCACGTAACGGTTGCACAGAAGCACCCATTGGAACGACATCAGCATAATGACGAGCTTCAATAGCATTTTGAGGGCAAATTTTCACACAAGAATAGCATTCCCAGCATTGCTCTGGTTCTTGGTTATAGGCTTTCATCGCATGCCCTGTTTCAGAGCCATCTTTGTCCAACTTCATTAAGTTATGGGGGCAAATATACATACAGGCCGTTTTATCTTGACCTTTGCATCCATCACATTTTTCTGTCCGTACAAATGTTGGCATTATTCGAGTTTCCTCTTCAGTTTGTTATTGCGCTATGTTTACTTTGATTAGTATATCTGGATTTTATAATATGTCAAGCTGTCTGAAATTCAATGTAGGTATCATATTTTAATATGCCTTATAAATCCAAATTGATTTATTTTTGCTTGACATAAAAATAACTTATAATCCCCCAGCACGTCTGCTTGCTCGATGTTGTGGTAGTGTTGCTAATCTTTTTTCAACAGTGGTAATTTTATCAGAAAATATTTGGTGCATTTCGCTAATTGAGGAAAATTTTTCATTTAAGGCTTGAAATTCTTGCTCACAAGTTGGCAAGGTTCTAAATTTCTCGTGAAGCATATCAACACAAACGGAAAACATTTTCTTTAATTCGTCTTCAGTTAATTCGCCATGACCATTTTTAGCTTTCATTTGCATGAGATCAGAGGTTAAATTTGCAGAAATTTCCAGCAATTTTATTGCATCTTTTGGCTGTAGCTTGAGTGTCTTTTGTGACTTCATGGTATCTCCTTGTTAGCCCAGGTTTATTTAATCATAGCAGAAAATAAATTTGATTATCGTATTTTTTCAAGAACTATGCTATAGTAAAATTTTCATTACCTTAATTAATGTAGGTATATTATGACAGAAAGAAGAGTTTTTCTCAAAACGGCATTAACAGTAGCATCAGGTATTGCTATCGGACAAGCGTCCACTGCATTCGCAGCTTCTAATTCGTCTCTTTGCAATATTGTTTATTCTGCTGACAATCCTGGACAATGGTACAAGAAAGTTGGTGGACATGCGCCAAAAGTCAGCATACAGGATAATAAAATCACGATCACTACTGATCATGGTATGAGTGAAAAACATTTTATTGTTCGTCATACCCTTGTCTCTGAAAGTGGTAAAGTGATTGGTGGAAAAACGTTTTCGCCCTCTGATGAAGAAGCAATCTCAAGCTTTGTTTTACCTAAATGTATGGGTAAAAAGTTTTACGCAACAAGTTTTTGTAATAAACACGATTTATGGGTCACCGAATTTACTCTTTAAAAAAATTATGAAATTTCTACAATTTATCTTTTGTTGTGTTATTAGTTTACCAGTTTATGCTGGACAATGGGAAGCCTTGCCAGAAACACCCCCAATTCCAGTAGATAATCCTCAAACTGCGGCTAAAATAAAGTTAGGTAAAACTTTATTTTTTGATCCACGTTTATCTAGTACAGGTACGATCTCTTGTAATTCTTGCCATAATGTAATGCTGGGTGGTGAAGATAATCGTCCTGTTTCTGTGGGTGTTGAGGGTCAAAAAGGGGGACGTAGTGCACCGACTGTTTGGAACAGTGCCTTTTTATCTGTGCAATTTTGGGATGGTCGTGCGCCAACACTTGAAGCACAAGCCAAAGGTCCTGTGACTAATCCAATTGAAATGGGTATGAAAGATTGGGATGTGACAATGGCACAGCTGAAGTTAATTCCTGGTTATGCAGCCATGTTTGATGCTGCCTTTCTTTGTGAGCAAAACCCAATGACGGCAGATAATACTGCTAAGGCTATCGCAGCTTATGAAAGAACGCTCATCACACCAAATTCTCCTTATGATCGTTATGTCAAAGGGGATAAAACCGCGTTAAGCAAGCAACAAGTTAGTGGTATGAAAACTTTTGCAGAAATAGGCTGTACGGCTTGTCATATAGGCGCTAATTTCAGTGGTCCACCTATGCCAATGGGTATTGGCTGGTTTTTGAAATTTCCAAGCTTTGTGGGTAGTGAGTATGATGAAAAGTATCGCCTAATGGCAGATCTTGGACGTTATGAAGCCACTAAGAAAGAGGCTGATAAACATGTCTGGCGTGTGCCAACTTTGCGTAATATTAGTTTGACTGCACCTTATTTTCATAATGGTGCGGTGAAAACTTTGGCTGAAGCGGTGCGTGTAATGGCAAAAACACAATTGAATAAAAATTTAAGTAATACAGAAGTGCAAGACATCGTGGCTTTTTTAAAGGGTTTAACAGGTGAATTTCCTGAACAAACAATGCCACGCTTGCCTGCTTCTCCAGGAACGAGTGTGATTTTTTAATCAACTAAAATCCGATGTCTTTGAGACATCGGATTTCAGGATTTTAAAATTTTAAGCTCCCAATCCCATTTGAATATAACCTGTTGGACAAACATCTTTACAGATATGACACCCCACACATTTTGCATAATCTGTTTCAACGTAACGCCCAATGGCATGCTGATCTTTTTTGACTTTAGTGATTGCATCTTGCGGACAATAGATAACACAGTTATCACATTCAAAACACATTCCACAGCTCATACAACGTTTTGCTTCTTCAACAACCTTTTCGCTTGTTAACCCGAAAAAACGTTCCTTAAAATTACCAAGTATCTCTTCAGGGGTAATTGGATCTTCTTCGCGCGGGTTTACAGGGTTATAAGGAAAATGACCTAAGAAAAGTTTGTCATGAGCAATAACCTCGGCAAAAGAACGCTCTTCGTAGTTATGAACAGCAAATTTAGCACTGTCCGTCCCTCGAATTTGTTGATGATCATATTCTTTTGGTTGCAAATTATGGATTTCGAGTTCTTGAAGTAGATCAAAGTGATGGGCATCTACTTTTGGACGGTGAGGAATTTCTTCTTTATTGAGGTAATGTTCTATACTTTCAACTGCGATAGAAGCATGCCCAATTGCTGTGGTTAATAAATGTGGTTTAACCGCATCCCCACCAACAAAATGACCAGGTTTTGATTTAACCTGATACATTTTATCATTATCTATTAAACCCCAACCGTTATCAAGTGCTTCAATACCCGTATAATCCCCTTTTTGACCAGTGGCACCGACAATCATGCTACATTCAATATTAAATTCTTTGCCTTCTTGAGGGATCATTTTGCCGTTAACCCAATCCACAGGTTGCACTCTGAGTGCAGTGGCACGACCATCTTCACCTCTAATAATTTCTAATGGTGCTAAGGCTTCATGAATTTCTACACCTTCAGAAATTACTGCATCTAATTCATGCTTAGTAGCTGGTGCTTTTGAAATAGGACGACGATAGACAATCCAAACATCTGCGCCTTCACGACGTGCTGCTGAAGCAACATCATGAACGGTATAACCTAAGATAACATTCTCTGGATGATCTTTTTCATGGGTTTGAGAAATATGACCTATACGTCGTGCAACAGCTGCTACATCCATAGCAGTATCCCCCGCGCCAACCACTAATACACGACCTGATAAGTGCTGTAGTCGTCCTTCATTAAAAGCCCGTAAAAATGCCATACCATCAACACAGTTAGGTGCTTCTGCACCAGGGATAGGTAAGGCTTTTCCAGAAGTCGCCCCTATTCCCCAGAAAACGGCATCATAATCTTTTTCTAATTGTTCAATAGTAACATCTGTACCTACACGGGTATTTAACTTAACTTCAACACCCATATCAAGAATTCGCTTAACTTCATGTTCAAGAATATCGCGTGGTATGCGGTAACCAGGAATACCAAAGGACATCATGCCACCAAGTTTGCTGTATGATTCAAAAATTGTACAGCTATGTCCCTTGCGGCGCAGAAAATAAGCAGCAGCTAATCCAGCAGGACCACTACCAACAATAGCAATTTTTTTGCCTGTTTCTTGCTTTGGTTTAGGAAAAGTTAAATTGTGTTCCCGTGCCCAATCACCAATATATTGTTCCACTGAGTTGATGCCAACAAAACCTTCAACTTCATTACGGTTACATCCGTCTTGGCAAGGTGCAGGGCAAACACGACCCATAATAGCAGGGAATGGGTTAGATTTTGTCATACACTGAAAAGCGTATTCTTCCATCGATAGTCCTTCTGGTGGCTTGTCCAAACCCCGTACAATTGATAGCCATCCCCGAATATCATGACCAGAGGGACAACTGCCTTGGCAAGGCGGGGTCCGATGTACGTAAGTAGGACAGATATAAGATTCACCAGATTCTAGAACTTCTTTATTCCAGTCTTTAGGGACGTTTTCACCGTCTTTGTAAAGCCGGAATGTTAAATTAGTTTCGCTCATTCGTCTTTGTTCCCTTATTTAGTTATTAAGACTCTTCGAAGATAAAGTTTTTTATTTTTTAAAAAACTTTATCGTCAAAGTCAGGTTTTTAAGCCCAAAAAAGTTACAAAAAATCAGGATTAGAGATTACTAAGAATAGCATCAACACTCTTCTTGGCATCCCCAAATAACATGCGTGTATTTTCCTTAAAGAAAAGTGGATTACCAACTCCAGCATAACCTGAAGCCATACTACGTTTCATTACAATTACGGTTTTGGCTTTCCAAACTTCTAAAACAGGCATACCAGCAATAGGACTATTAGGATCTTCTTGAGCAGCAGGATTAACAGTATCATTAGCACCGATAACTAATACTAAATCTGTCTCAGGAAAATCATCATTGATTTCATCCATTTCTAGTACGATATCATACGGCACTCTGGCTTCTGCTAAGAGCACATTCATGTGTCCTGGCAAACGTCCTGCAACAGGGTGGATACCAAAACGCACAGTAATACCTTTATCACGCAGTTGTTTGGTGATTTCAGAAACAGGGTGTTGTGCTTGTGCTACTGCCATACCATAACCTGGCACGATAATGACACTTTTAGCGTCTTGAAATAATTGAGCAGTTTCTTCTACAGTCGTACTAACCGCCTCTTTTCCTTCATCATCACTACCAGAAGAAGCAGCAGAACCAGATGTTGTCCCAAAGCCTCCTGCAATAACACTAATAAAGTTACGGTTCATGGCACGACACATAATATAAGATAGAATAGCACCGCTACTACCTACTAATGCACCTGTAATAATCAAGAGATCGTTTCCAAGCATGAAACCAATAGCTGCTGCTGCCCACCCTGAATAACTATTCAGCATGGAAACCACTACTGGCATATCAGCACCCCCAATGGCCATAACCATATGAATTCCAAATACTAAGGCGATAACGGTCATAATGCCTAAGGGTAGGATGCTACTTGCAAAAGTGCTTGGGTGAATGAATTCAACGACTAGCCAAATACAAGCTAAAAGCATGCCTAAATTCAAAAAATGCCGTCCTGGCAACAGCAAAGGTTTACTCCCAATAACCCCTTGCAATTTACCAAAAGCAATCACAGAACCAGAAAAAGTCACAGCACCAATCAGAACGCCTAAATAGATTTCTACTTCATGGATAATTTTCTCAGCACCTTCTATGTGTGTTGTTGCTTCTGGATTGAGAAAATTCGCAAATCCTACTAATACAGCAGCTAAACCGACAAAACTATGCAGCATCGCAACGAGTTGTGGCATGCCTGTCATTTCAACACGCATCGCGACAATTGTACCAATCAATCCACCAAAAACCATGGTACTTGCTACCACTTCATAGTTAGTTACTTGACTTCCAAAAATGGTCGCCAAAATAGCAATCAACATACCAAGCATGCCGTAGATGTTACCACGACGAGCCGTTTCTTGGTTGCTTAATCCTCCTAAACTCAAAATAAATAGGATGCTGGCAATAATATATGCAGCTGTCAGTAAACCTTCAGTCATCATTATGTCTGTTCTCCTATTTAATTATTTTTGAAACATTCGCAACATCCGCTGAGTGACAAAAAAGCCACCGCAAATGTTAATAGTTGCAAAAAATATTCCTATAGCTGCAAGAATCATTACTATATTTGTATCACTAGATACTTGTAATAAGGCACCTATAACGATAATACCACTGATAGCATTAGTCACACTCATAAGCGGTGTATGTAGGGCAGGTTTAACATTCCAAACGAGTTGATAACCTACAAAACACGCTAATACAAAAACAGTAAAATGACCTAAAAACTCAGGTGGCGAAACATGTCCAAGACCTGTTAATAAAACTGCCCCTATAATCATAAATAGAGCACTGCCTAAGCCATTAGATTTTTTAACTTCTTCGGGTTCTGCAGTGACAGGAGCTGGTGTCTCTGTATGGGGAGCAATGGCAGTAATTTTTGATTTGGGAGGAGGCCGAGTGATTTCACCATCTTTAATAACTGTCGTGCCGCGAATAACATCATCATCCATATCTACATTAAGTTGACCGTCTTTCTCTTTGCATAAATCAGAAAGCAGATGACGCAAATTAGTTCCATAAAGCTGACTAGATTGTGTAGGCAAACGACTGGGTAAATCGGTATATCCAATGATAGTAACACCATGCTTGATTACTACTTTACCAGCTTCAGATAAAGCACAGTTACCACCACGTTCGGCTGCCATATCAACAATTACACTACCATCACGCATAGATTCTACCATGCCTGCGGTAATTAGTCTTGGTGCGGGTTTACCTGGTATCAAGGCGGTAGTAATGATGATATCTACTTCCATAGCTTGACGTGCAAATAAATCTGCCGCTGCCTTTTGAAATTCATCACTCATGACTTTGGCATAACCGCCACCACCGCTACCATCTTCTTTAACATCTACTTCTAAGAACTCAGCCCCCATGCTTTCTACTTGTTCTTTAACTTCAAGACGCGTATCAAAAGCACGTGTTATGGCACCTAATCCATTAGCTGTACCTACAGCTGCTAAACCAGCCACACCAGCACCGATAACCATTACTTTAGCAGGTGGAACTTTTCCAGCAGCAGTAATCTGACCTGTGAAAAAACGTCCAAAATGGTTAGCTGCTTCTATGACAGCACGGTATCCTCCAATATTAGCCATAGAACTCAAAGCATCTAGCTTTTGCGAGCGGGATATACGTGGAACGCTATCCATTGCTAGCACTGTGACTTTGCGAGCAGCCAATTTATCCATCAAATCAGGGTTTTGAGCAGGCCAAATAAAACTGATCAGATGACTACCTTCTTTTAAAAGGTCAGTTTCATGTACACCAAGAGTAGGATGTACTTCAGGTTCACGAACTTTTAATATGATATCTGATTGTGCCCATAATGCTTTGGTATCCTCTACAATCTCGACACCCTCTTCTTTATAAGCTTCATCAGAAAAATGGGCTTGCTCTCCCGCTCCTGCTTCAAGTGCAACCGTAAACCCCATTTTTTTGAGCCAATCGGTTGTTTCTGGAGTTGCGGCAACCCGTTTCTCCTCAGCATGGATTTCCTTGGGAATTCCTATCTTCAAGGGCATATATCCTCCTGTAACAGTTTATGAATTTTTCTGAAAAACTTGACATGATGAACATTCCTGTATTAAAATAATAATATCGTGAAGTTTCATTACTGTCAAGTTTTAGAAAATTGATTTTTTAATAATTAAAATATAAAGTGTGTGGATATTCTACTTACCTAAATTAAAATATTCAAATCTTCTTATATAATCTCTCAATACATGATGGCTTTTTTTGTCTAATATCAAAAGGCTTGTTATTTACAATAGATTATTAGTAGTATTAGTAACTGCTAATAATTTAACCTAATATCATGCTTTTCCATTAATAAAAATTAATACTTGTAATTATTAAGTGAAATAGTCTACTATATAATTCGTTTAAATTGAAGTCATATTTTTTTTAAATGCTTATGACTTCAATAAACAGGTTTATAATGAGGTAATTTAATAATTTTCTACTCAAAAAATTACTTGACTATACCTCAAAAAATGATTATTTTATAAAAGTGATGATTTTTTTCGGTCATGCGGTTGAGAGATAATTATTAAAAATATATGAAAACTAAACCAATGGAGCTTGTATGAGTAAATCAATGCACAAAACGCCGATGCTCGACCAACTGGAAAGTGGACCTTGGCCTAGTTTTGTGACGGGACTTAAGCGTCTAGCGACTGATGAAGGTAAACAGTATCAAGATACAATGGTTGATCTATTGGGTCAATTGGAATTATCCTATAATACCCGTAAAGGTTATTGGAAAGGGGGAACGCTAAGCGTTTTTGGTTATGGCGGTGGTATTATTCCGCGCTTTTCTGAAGTGGCGGATCAATTTCCTGCATCTAAAGAATTCCATACATTACGGATTATGCCACCTGCTGGCATGCATTATAATACGAAAATTTTGCGTCAGCTTTGTGATATTTGGGAAAAGCATGGCTCTGGGTTAATTGCTTTTCATGGTCAAAGTGGCGATATCATGTTCCAAGGGGCCACTTCAGAAAAAGTGCAAGAATCCTTTGATGAGATTAATGAACTTGGTTTTGACTTAGGCGGTGCTGGACCTGCTGTACGGACGGGAATGTCTTGTGTAGGTGCAGCTCGTTGTGAACAATCTTGTGCTAATGAGCAAAAAATTCTTCGCCTATTGGTGAATAATTTTCTTGATGATATGCATCGTCCAGCACTACCTTATAAATTTAAATTTAAAGTATCTGGTTGTTCCAATGATTGCATGAACTCAATCCAGCGTTCTGATATGTCTATTATTGGGACTTGGCGTGATGATATGAATGTCGATCAACAAGAAGTTAAAGCATTTGTTGGTCAAAAAGGGCGCAAGTATGTCATTGATAATGTTATTACTCGTTGTCCAACTAAAGCTTTGTCGCTTAATGATGATGATACCTTAGCAGTTGATAACCCTAATTGTGTGCGCTGCATGCATTGCATTAATGTAATGACTAAAGCCTTATCCCCTGGTGATGATAAGGGTGTGACGATTCTTATAGGGGGAAAACGTACCTTAAAGATTGGTGATACGATGGGTACGGTGGTTGTACCGTTTATGAAACTTGATACGGAAGAAGCCTACGAAGAATTAAAAGAACTTGCCGAAACTATCATTGACTTTTTCGCAGATAATGCCTTAGAACATGAGCGAACTGGGGAAATGATTGAACGTATTGGTTTAGCCAACTTTATTAAAGCAATTGGTTTGGATGTTGATCCCAATATGATTTCGAATCCTCGTGAATCTTCTTATCTCAGGATTGATGATTGGGATAAAGAAGCTGCAAAGTGGAATGATCGTAAAGCGGCTTAAATTCGCTCTACCCAGTGGGGTAGTCAATGAACTGATATTTTTATTGTAGAATAAAGTCTGTTTTATTCTATCAATATATTATAATATTCTACTATTTGAGGAGATAATTTATGCCACCACGTCAGCCCATAGAAAGTGGGGTGCCAGATCCGATTCAATATATGCACCCTGTTATGGCGAAGAATTATGGGGCATGGAAATACCATGAGCGCCCTCGTCCGGGTGTATTGTGCCATACTGCTAAAAGTGGTGATCAGGTTTGGACGGTGCGGGCTGGAACGCAACGGCAAATGGATTTGTACACCATTCGGAAGCTTTGTGATATTGCGGATGAATATGCTGAGAGTCATGTTCGTTTTACCATTCGTAGTAATATTGAATTTATGGTAAGTCAAGAAGCCAAAGTAAAACCGTTGGTTGATAAATTGGTTTCTGAAGGTTTTCCAGTTGGGGGTACAGGTCCTTCTGTTGCCATGATTTCCCATACACAAGGTTGGTTACATTGCGATATTCCAGGTTCTGATGCTTCTGGTGTTGTGAAAGCCTTGATGGATGAATTGCATGAGGAATTCATCAACGAAAACATGCCCAACAGGGTACACATGTCTACTTCTTGTTGTCAAATTAATTGTGGTGGACAAGCTGATATTGCTATTAATATTCAACATACCAAACCACCAAAGATTAATCATGATTTAGTGGCTAATGTGTGTGAACGTCCGTCTGTTGTAGCACGCTGTCCTGTCGCAGCTATTCGCCCAGCTTTGGTGAATGGTAAACCGACTTTGGAAGTAGATGAGTCAAAATGTGTTTACTGTGGTGCTTGTTATCCACCATGTCCGCCAATGCAAATCAATGATCCAGAACATTCTAAGCTAGCCATTTGGGTTGGGGGTAAAAATTCAAATGCACGTAGCAAGCCAAAATTCCATAAGTTGGTTGCTGCTGGTATTCCTAATAATCCACCTCGCTGGCCTGAAGTTGCTACTATTGTCAAAAAAATCTTGAATGAGTACAAGGCGGATGCGAGAGATTGGGAACGTCTTTCTGATTGGATCGATAGAATTGGATGGCCTCGTTTCTTTGAGAAAACAGAATTACCATTTACCAAGTACCATATTGATAATTGGCGTGGCGCACGTAGCAGCTTAAATGCATCTGCGCATATTCGTTTTTAATCACTTGTCAGTAATCAGTGATTATTGCGTACTGATTACTGAAAAGGGGGAAATTACATAATGAAGTTTGGTATTTTGGTCAATGAAGGACCATATCAACATCAAGCCTCTGATTCTGCTTATCAATTTACGAAAGCAGCTTTAGAGAAAGGACATGAAATTTATCGTGTCTTTTTTTATCATGATGGTGTTTATAATGCTTCGCGCTTAACTGTACCACCGCAAGATGATCGTAATATTGTCAATCGTTGGTCTGACTTAGGTAAAGAACATAACCTGGATATGGTTGTGTGTATAGCGGCAGCACAACGACGTGGTCTATTAGATGAAAATGAGGCCAAGCGCCAGGGAAAAGATGCTAATAACATCGCGGAAGGATTTCGTATTTCTGGCTTAGGTCAACTGATTGAGGCAGGCATACAATCAGAACGAATGATGGTGTTTGGGGACTGATTTTTGAGGAGAACATAATAAAATGGAAGATGAAGTAATCAAAAAATTCCTGTATGTGAACCGCAAAGCACCTTATGGAACCATCTATGCGTTAGAATCGCTAGAAGTGGTGCTAATTGGGGCCGCATTTGATCAAGATGTTAGTTTGGCTTTTATTGATGATGGTGTTTATCAATTGAAGAAAAATCAACAAACCTCTGTTTCTTCAGGAATAGGTGTCAAGGATTTTTCCAAGACTTATCGTGCTCTTGAAGGATATGATGTTGAAAAACTTTATGTTGATAAGAAGTCTATGGAAGAACGCGGACTGTCAGAGGATGATTTTCTCGTAGATGTTCAAGTGTTCGATGAGGCACAAATGGCTGAATTGATGGAACAACAAGACGTTGTATTAAGTTTCTAAGTGGGAGGAATGCCATGTTACATACTGTGAATAAATCGCCGTTTGATAAAAATTCGTTAGAAAATTGTTTACGTTTTGCTCGTAAAGGCCATAGCATTTTACTATTTGAAGATGGTATTTATGGCGCCCTAAAAGGGACACGCTTTGAAACGCTTATTGCAGAAGGTTTGAAAAGCAGCACTATTTACGTTTTGGTACCCGATCTTGAAGCACGCGGCATGCGAATGGATAATGTCATTGATGGCGTGAAAGCAACCGATTATGCAGGTTTTGTAGATTTATCTGCTGAAAATAAAACGGTACAAGCTTGGTTGTAATTTTTTTTTATATTAATATTAAGTATAGAGGATAATACATAATGGCAATTGAAGCCGATGGTAAAACGATTGAGACAGATGAAGAGGGTTATTTAACCGATCTCAGTTCTTGGACTGAAGGTGCTGCTAAGGTATTAGCTGCTCAGGATGAAATAGAACTCACAGATAGTCATTGGGAAGTAATTACTTTTTTACGTGATTACTATAATGAGTACCAAATTGCTCCTGCTGTGCGGGTGTTAACCAAGGCTATTGGCAAGAAATTAGGGAAGGATAAAGGCAACAGCAAGTATTTATACGAGTTGTTTCCTTATGGTCCTGCTAAACAAGCTTGTCGCTTTGCTGGTTTACCTAAACCGACTGGTTGTGTCTAAAGCTTAACGAAACCATCCTCTCCTTAGTTGGAGAGGATAAAAGGATACATTTATGGGATTTTGGACAGCATTTTACGCCATCTCATTTTATCTCGCCACCTTAGTTTTCATGGGTGGATTGGCCTATAGAATTTATCAATATGCAACAATACCTGCACCTTTAAAAATACCCACAATGCCTGCTCCCATGACACAAACTGGTGTTATTGTGCGTGTATTGAGTGAAGTTGTATTGTTTCGTAGCTTATTTCGGTCAAATATATGGATTTGGTTATTGGGTATTATGTTTCATGGGGCTTTATTACTTGTCATAGTACGCCATTTGCGTTATTTCATGGAGCCAGTTTGGACTTTGGTTGTTTTAGCACAACCTTTTGGCAAATATGGTGGGTTAGTGATGCTGCTTGGTTTGCTTGGTTTGTTGGGACGACGTATTGTTATAGAAAGGATACGTTACATTAGCAGTCCATCCGATTATTTAATGCTAATTTTGCTGCTCGTGATTGGTGCGAGTGGAGCGTTAATGAGTTTTGTTACACACATAGATATTGTTCACTTTAAGGCTTTCATGCTGAGTGTAATGTATTTTGACGTTTTTAATTGGCAACACCTCATCCCCAGTGATACTATCTTATTTGTGCATTTAGCATCTGTTATTTTGTTAATGATTATTTTCCCATTTAGCAAATTATTGCATGCCCCTGGTGTATTTTTTAGTCCAGGTCGCAACCAAGTGGATAATTCACGAGAAAAACGCCATGTTGCCCCTTGGGCGCTTAAACTAGAAACGCCGAAGAGTTAAGGAGGGTATATGGCTAAAGCGAATTTTGAAACACCGGAATTTAGACCTTATCCGGTCATACCCATTATAAAAAATGACATAATGCGGGGAAAAGGTCCATATCTGGCAAAACCAGATATGCAAAGAGACTTAGGCTTTCCAGAAGAATTAGTAGATAATTGGCAAGAAGTCGCTCTAAAAAAAATGGGCGATTTGTTGGGAAAATATCGTTCTTTACGCGTTTATTTGGATTCTTGTGTTAAATGTGGTGCTTGTACTGATAAGTGCCATTATATGATAGGCACCAATGATCCCAAAAATATGCCAGTTGCGCGACAGGATTTATTGCGGCAAGTTTATCGCCGTTATTTTACCTGGCCGGGTAGATTATTTCCGAAATTGGTAGGTGCGAAAGATCTCACAAAAGATGTTCTCGATGATTGGTATAATTATTATCACCAATGTTCCCAATGTCGCCGTTGTTCTGTGTTTTGTCCTTATGGAATAGACACTGCTGAGATTTCAATGGCAGCCCGTGAAATCTTGGATGTGGTTGGTAAAGGTCAAAAATATTG
>DAOVTJ010000211.1 GCA_030633165.1 Thiomargarita sp.
AGTGTTAGTGCCATAACTTTTCTCTTTATTTGGAATATTTGTTTTAAATAGAGTTGTTTTTCATTATAACATACAAAATAACCAGGGTATTAGACTCATGTTTAAACATTTAAAAGAAGATATTGCTTGTGTATTTGAACGTGATCCAGCCGCACGTTCAACTTTTGAAATACTCACCAATTATCCAGGTGTACATGCGGTACTTTGGCACCGCATGAATCATCGTTTATGGCAAGCTAATTGGAAATGGTTCGCACGCACATTATCTACTTTAATACGCTGGTTGACAGGTATCGAAATTCATCCTGGTGCGACTATTGGACACCGCTTTTTTATTGATCACGGAATGGGTGTAGTTATTGGAGAAACGGCAATTATTGGTAATGATTGTACTCTTTACCATGGGGTAACTTTAGGGGGAACCAGTTGGGTAAAAGGTAAACGTCATCCGACTTTGGGGAATGATGTTGTCGTTGGGGCTGGGGCAAAAATATTGGGTCCAATTGATATTGGTAATGGTGCACGTATTGGGTCAAATGCTGTAGTGATTAAACCTGTACCAGATGGCGCAACTGTTGTTGGAATACCTGGACGCATTATTCAAGTAGATGCAGATTATAAACAACATCAAAAACAAGCCCTTGAACAAAAGATTTTTGATGCTTATGGCATGCCACACGATATACCTGATACTGATCCTATACAATATGCGATCAATAATATGCTTGATGATATTGATATAATCGATCATAAAATACAAGCACTTTGTGCCACTATGAAAAGTTTCAGCGCTAAAGAATTACCGTCAGAATTGGAGTCTTGTCAAATTCGCCAACCTCATTCAGATAATTAAAAGGGTTTAACCTCAACCAAAATCATGACTGTAATTAAAATTAAGACAGGAAATTCATTAAACCAACGATAAAAGACATGATTGTGGCGATTACGATCATGTTTAAAATCATTGACAAATTTGCCACAATAAAAATGATAAGCGATCAAAACAGCTACCAGCCCTATTTTGATATATAACCAAATCATGCCATTTACTGCGACAAATGCTTGCCACCAATAGCCCCCTAACAACCATACCCCTAAACCAATTGCAAATATTGCGCTGGGGGTGGTGATGCCGTGATATAATTTTCGTTCCATCACTTTAAATCGTTCATTACTAATATCATCCTCAGAAGCGGCATGATAAACAAATAAACGGGGTAAATAAAATAACCCTGCAAACCATGTCACAACGAAAATAATATGAAACGCCTTAATCCACAGCACTTTTTTTCTCCTATTTGAAAATGGATGTTAAATATTATCGATCATTCTGCAACAGATTGAATAAATTGATCTAAATCGTTTAAGCGTGCTAGCGGATCATTTAATTCTAATAAAGACTGTCGTTGTTTCAATGATAGTGCTAATAATTCTGTTAAACGTTGGCTAACCCAAGTGGCATTAGTATAATCTATTAAGACATATTTACGATAAAAATCACTTTGTTGCTTAATCAATTCTTTTAACACCTTTAATAACTCAAGTTGATGAGTCGGCATTTTTTGATTGGATTCATTAGGTATTAATTCCACTTCAGCTTCAATTAATTGATTTTTGTTCACTTTGTGAGATAGTACTTTAAAGCGTTGTTGCCCTTGTACATCAATTCTTAATAAACCATCTGGCAGTTGATCCCAGTCAATAATATTAACTAATGTCCCCATTGGATAAGGTTTTGCGGCTTGACCCACTTCTTCACCTTCACGAATTAAGCAAATTCCAAAACCACTATTTTGACGAAAACAATAACTCACCATATCAAGATAACGTGCTTCAAAAATCCGCAGGGATAAAAATCCGCCTGGCAATAGCACAGTATGTAAAGGAAATAATGGAATTTTCACTCGCCCCCCCAAGGTGATAGTAAAGTATGGGTAATATCCAAATGATCAAGAATTCTTGCCACAATAAAATCAACTATATCGTTAATATTGCGTGGATGATGATAAAAACCAGGATTAGCAGGTAAGACTAAAGTGCCCATTTTTGCCAAACGCAATAAATTTTCTAAATGAATAACTGATAACGGTGTTTCTCTATGCACCACAATTAGTTTACGTTGTTCTTTTAACACAACATCAGCTGCTCTTTCAATCAAATTTCGACTTAATCCATTAGCAATCATCGCTAATGTGCCACTGGTGCAAGGACATATTACCATTGCTCTTGAAACGGCACTCCCACTGGCTATTGGCGCAGTCCATTGATCGCGCCCAAAAACATGCAATTGCCCAGGCGCGGCTTGGTAACGCTCGCTTAATAAAGCTTGTATTGCAGTTGTAGCAGAGGGTAATTTTAAATCCGTTTCCATATTAATAACTATTCGAGCAGGTGTCGAGACGAGCAGGTAAACGGTTTCTTGTGCTTTAATTAATTGTTCTAACAAACGTAAACCGTATGCTGCCCCTGATGCCCCTGTCATGGCTAAAGTTATTGTTTTCATAAAGCTGTTAATAAACGATTATGAATATTGTCAAATCCACCATTACTCATAATCAAAATATGATCATTAGGATGTGCTATTGTTAATAAATGTTCAAGCAAAGATGTCGTTTGATTGAAGACTTTTGCATTTTTCAACCCTTTGATAAGCGGTGTAAGTGACCAATTGAGATTTATAGGTTGATATAATAGTACTATATCTGCTCCTTTTAAAGCAGAAATGAGCTCTTTTTTATGAATACCCATACGCATGGTATTAGAACGCGGTTCGAGTACTGCAATAATCCTTTGTTCACCGACACGTTGTCGTAAAGCTTCAATGGTTAGTTCAATTGCGGTGGGATGATGTGCAAAATCATCATAAATACTAATCCCTTTAATAACACCGCGTAATTCTAAACGTCGTTTCACGCTACGAAAGCACTTTAAAGCTTCAAATACTATTGTCAATGATACGCCAGCATGATGGGCACTCGCTATTGCGGCTAAGGCATTATGAACATTATATTGTCCAATTAAATCCCATTTTACTTCACCCACAGGTTTTTTATTATGCCATACTTCAAAATGACTATGATCTTTGCTTAAAGATTTGGCTTCCCAATTCCCTTCACCAATGGTTTCTATCGGTGTCCAACAGCCTTGTTGTAATACAACATCAATCGCAGGCTCTTTATTTTTGTGAATAATTAAGCCATTACCTGGAACAGTGCGTATCAGATGATGAAATTGCCGTTGAATGGCTGCTAAATCTGGAAAAATATCCGCATGGTCAAATTCCAAATTATTCAAAACTAAAGTACGAGGGCGATAATGTACAAATTTAGAACGCTTATCAAAAAATGCAGTATCATATTCATCCGCTTCAACAACAAAGAAAGGACTATCTCCAAAACGGGCTGAAACACCAAAATTTTCTGGTATACCGCCGATTAAAAAACCAGGTGATAATCCTGCCTTTTCTAAAATCCAAGTTAATAAGCTGGATGTTGTTGTTTTGCCATGTGTCCCTGCGACTGCTAAAACCCAACGTTTGGCTAAAACATGTTCAGCTAACCATTGTGGTCCTGAAATATAGGGTAAATTTAAATTAAAAACGGCTTCAACTTCTGGATTACCTCGTGATAATACATTGCCTATCACGATACAATCTGGACTAGGATGTAAGTTTTCTGCTGAATAACCAGAAAATAATTTAATCCCTAAAGATTCTAATTGTGTACTCATAGGTGGATAAGTCGCCTTATCCGATCCTGTGACAGTATGTCCTTGTTCTTTGGCAAGAACAGCAATACCTGCCATAAAAGTACCACAAATTCCTAAGATATGTATATGCATATTACTTTACAAATGGGATAACTTGATTTAAAACTATCAATGTAAAAGAAGACATAATTATTGTTAATATAAGTCCCATAAAGAAAGGCACACCGAGTGCTTCACGTAAGATATGGGCATAAACAGCTAATTTCCACACTATGACACACAGAATCAACAATACAGGAAAACTCAGATCTCCTGTGTAGACCGTAATCCAAATAACCAAAGGAATACTGATGATTTCAAAAACACAATTAACACCTGCTAATGCAGTAATGGTTTGCGTTATCCGTGATGGATATCGAGCGATATAGAATAAACTGTTTATAAAGAGTACAAGCAAGCCCGCATCTATGAGTGCTGTTAATATAGCCTCTTTCGCTGAAAGTTGCATTAAGGTAATTGTACTACTGATGATAATATAAGCTAATAACGTGACATTTAATAATCTGGATGAAGTCGGCAGATTTTGTGGACCAGAACGTAAACGAGCAATGTTAAAAAAAGCTAACCAGATGGTTTTTAATGAATGCATAGTTTTTTAATGTAATATCCTAACTGATAACAGATACAATATGAAAGTTCCGCAAAAGAAAGTGCTCCGTATTATGATAGTGGATCGCTCCAAAGTCGCCCGTTCTCTTATTTCTCGTATATTGAAAAGGGAAATTAAAAGTGCAAG
>DAOVTJ010000082.1 GCA_030633165.1 Thiomargarita sp.
ACATAATAAATAAACAATGACAAACGCACCGCCACCATATTCCCCAGCAATATACGGAAATTTCCAAATATTTCCCAAACCGACTGCCGAACCAGTCGCGGCAAAAATAAAGGCGAGACGTGACGACCATTCACCATGTATAGATTGTGTACTCATTTTTTTTACCATTGATTATCTAATCAAACATTATTATATATAATACAATTCTAAAATTTAAGCATATTTTAATAATGAAAAAAAAAACAAAAACACCAAGCAATACCATTGGTCTAAATAAAAAAGGCCGATTTGATTACTTTTTACTAGAACGTTTTGAAGCAGGTATCGTTTTAAAAGGATGGGAAACAAAAAGCCTACGAGCTGGACGTTTACAACTACGTGATACTTACGTGCTTATAAAAGATGGAGAAGCCTCATTACTTAACGCGATCATGACACCTCTAAGCACAGTATCCGCATCACATAGTAATCCCGAACCGCAACGTTCACGTAAATTGTTATTACATCGTGCAGAATTAAATAAATTAGCAGGTATAGTGGATCGCAAAGGCTATGCTTTAATTCCCACAGCGATGTATTGGAAAAGAGGGCGTGCAAAATTGGAATTTGCTCTTGGAAAAGGTAAAAAAGAGTTTGATAAACGTGATACTGAAAAAGACAGAGAATGGAAACGTGAGAAAGAACGTCTTTTTAAACAATAAACAGCTCTCTTCAAGCTGATAACTTGAACATATCACTATGATATAATATTCGTTTTATTCACTCATTTTTAAAAGGGACAATATGGATTTTTTTATTCAAAATGCTTTTGCTCAAGCTGGAGAAGCCCCAGCTGAGGCTGGTTTTCTCAATCTCATAATGCTTATCGTCTTATTTGTCGTATTTTATTTTTTGCTAATACGTCCACAAACGAAACGAGCCAAAGAACATACTACAATGGTATCATCGTTGGCAAAGGGCGATGAGGTAGTCACCAATGGTGGTTTATTAGGCAAAATTACCAGTCTTGGTGATAATTTTATTGTTCTTGAAGTCGATACCAATATGCAAGTGAAAGTGCAACGCCAAGCCGTGGGTGCAATTATGCCCAAAGGAACTATGAAAAACACACTGTAAACATGTTATCTTTTAACTAAAACTCAAACACAGTTTATGAACCAATACCCATTTTGGAAATATCTCCTGATTATTATCGTAATTTCTCTTTGCGGATTATATGCATTACCCAATTTATTTGGAGAAGATCCCGCAATACAAATCTCTCCCGCTTATGCACGGGATATGACAATTGATCAGGCAGTGCAAGATATTGCTGAGGCTAAACTTAAAGAAGCCAATATTAATGTTATACGTATTGACAGAACAGCAAATCATTTATTGATACGCTTTAAAACTACGGATACGCAACTCAAAGCTTATTCCATACTAAAAGAGGCAATGCCTAAATATATCGTGGCACAAAATTTAGCCTCAGCAACCCCAGAGTGGCTAAGGGCATTATCAGCCGAACCGATGTATTTAGGCTTAGACTTACGCGGTGGAGTGCATTTCTTAATGCAAGTCGATATGGAAACCGCTATTCGTCAAGATGAGGAAACTTATATAAACGAATTACGTGCTCTGTTTCGAGAGAAAAAACTGCGATATAAAGGCAGTGTTACTCGCATCATTGGCGAAAATAGCGGCATAACAGTGGCTTTCGATACACTTGAAAAACAAGCTACAGCTAAAAAACTCATTGAAAAACAGTATGATGATTTACTGATTACTGAGAAAAATAATCCTAATGAATACCGCTTGTATTTCACTTTCACTGAAAAGGCATTAGATGAAAATCGGCGACAAGCTGTAGAACAAAATATCACTACCTTACGTAATCGCGTTAATGAGTTAGGTGTTTCGGAACCCGTTATTCAAAGACAAGGTGATGACCGTATTGTTGTTCAATTACCTGGTGTACAAGACACAGCACGTGCTAAAGAAATTTTAGGTGCCACCGCAACTTTGGAATTTCGCTTACTAGCAGGTGATGATGAACAATATGGCGGACGTGTATATAAACGACGTAATGGAACACCTGTCACATTGAAACGTCGCGTAATCGCCACAGGAGAGCAAATCACCGATGCAGCCGCAACAATAGATCAACGTAGCGGACGTCCTGCCACTGTGGTGCGTTTGGATAATAAGGGCGCAAAAAGCATGATCCAAACGACGCGAAAAAATGTTGGCAAACCGATGGCTGTTGTTTTTATCGAATACCAGATAGAAACCAAAATGGTCGAGGGTAAACCCGTCACAACACGCGGAAAAACCGAGGAAGTGATCAATGTCGCCACAATACAAGAAGAATTTGGAAAAAATTTCCAAATTACGGGACTCACCTCAAGTGAAGCCAATAATCTCGCCTTACTCTTACGAGCTGGTGCACTAAAAGCCCCTATGGAAATCATTGAAGAACGTACAGTAGGTCCTAGCTTGGGTCAAGAAAATATTGAGCTAGGCAAACTATCTATTCTACTTGGTTTTCTAGCAGTGATGCTGTTTATGTGGATGCGCTACAAGACTTTTGGCATGGTTGCTAATTTTGCATTGTTAATGAATGTCGTCATTTTAGTGGCTTTACTCTCACTGCTCCAAGCCACATTGACGTTACCAGGTATGGCAGGTATTGTACTCACCTTGGGTATGGCAGTTGATGCTAACGTATTGATTTTTGAGAAAATTCGTGAAGAACTCGCAAATGGTAATAGTCCACAAAACAGTATCCATTTGGGCTATTCAAAAGCATTTATCACAATATTCGACGCCAATATCACAACCTTAATAGCAGCTGTGATGTTATTTGGATTTGGGACAGGACCGATAAAAGGATTTGCCATTACCCTGTCTTTAGGCATTATTACCTCCATGTTTACTGCCATTATGGTTTCTCGTGCGCTAATTAACCTTTTTTATGGTGGCAGAAAATTGGTTAAATTGCCTGTATAATTGAAAAAAGGACCAAGTTTTTTTGAAAATATTCAAGAAACTTGGTTTTTCATGTCTTTAGGAATTCTTATAAAAAATGTCTATATTATTAAACCGATTTGATTACAAGTTTGATTTCTTGGGTAAACGTCATATTGCTTTGACAATATCTGCATTACTCATGGTTATTTCTCTTAGCTCTTTATTTTATCAAGGGCTTGTTTTTGGCATTGATTTTACAGGTGGAACACTGGTTGAAGTGGGTTATAAACACTCAGTGGCGCTTGAAAAGATCCGAAAAAATTTACATGAAAATGGTTTTGAGGATGCGGTGGTACAACATTTTGGTAGTTCTCAAGATGTTTTGATTCGATTAGGGATACATGAAGAAACAAAAGAAGAACCCTTGAGCACTCAAATTTTGCGCCTGTTACAAATAGAGGGACAAGAAGTTGACATGCGTCGCGTAGAATATGTGGGACCTCAAATTGGAACAGAATTGGTTGAAAAGGGTGGACTTGCTATCCTTTATACCTTATTTGGCATATTGATTTATGTCGCATTTCGTTTTGAATATCGCTTTGCGCTCGGTGCTATAGCAGCATTAATACATGATACCATCATTGTTATCGGTGTTTTTTCTGTACTTAGATTGGAATTTGATTTAACAGTATTAGCAGCCATATTGGCTGTGATTGGATATTCACTCAATGATACTATTGTTGTATTTGATCGGATTCGAGAAAATTTTGTCAAATTACGGAAACAACCCTCATTAAATGTGATGAATACCTCTATTAATCAAATGCTTGGACGTACTGTCATGACATCAGTGACAACCGCCCTAGTGCTGATTATCCTCTTTATTTTTGGGGGAAAATTGATACATGGATTTTCAACAGCTTTACTCTTAGGGGTGATTATTGGGACGTATTCGTCGATCTATATTGCTAGTGCCAGTGCCCTTGCACTTGGTATCAGTAAAGTCGATTTAATGCCCGTACAAAAGGAAGGCGCTGAACAAAAGAATGAAGAACTATTTTAATTGATTATTATAAGTGTTGCCCAATACTGGGCAACTATAAGAAGGAATCAATATATGAAAAGTTTTAAAGTCGGGCATGCAAGCGCGACAGTGTGGCAAGATGCGGCACAATCCTGTTTAAAGCAATTAGGTAAGACTAAAGCTAATCTTGGTTTTTTATATATAACAGATGCTTTAGTTGATGATATTTCCGATATTCTTAATTATTTTAAAGAACACACTAAGGTTTCACACTGGGTAGGCTCTGTTGGTATCGGTATTTGTAGTAGCAAAGAATATTTTGATGTTGCCGCAATTGCAGTCATGTTAGGAGATTTTCCAGAAGACTCATTTTCGGTTTTTAGTAGTATCACTCAAGATATGAGTGAATTTTCAAATACCCATAAAACTTGGTGTGATATGACACACCCCAAGCTCGCAATTGTTCATGGAGATCCACGTAATAAACAGATGGATCAACTCATATTTAAAATGAGTGAATATTTAGGTGATGGTTTTCTGGTAGGTGGACTATCAAGCGCACGCTATCACCCTTTACAAATTGCCGATACTATTAATAAGGGTGGATTATCGGGTGTACTCTTTTCTAGTCAGATCAATGTAACAACTCGTTTAACACAAGGATGTTCCCCATTAGGAAAACGTCATCAAATCACAGAAACCAGTAATAATATTATTATCCGTCTTGATGATCGCCCCGCTCTTGATGTTTTTAAAGAAGATATTGGAAAAGAATTAGCAGCAGATATGGATAAAATAGCGGGCTATATTTTTGCAGCTTTACCGATTCTTGGTTCAGATATAGGCGATTATTTAGTTAGAAACATAATTGGTATTGATCCTAAGCATAAATTATTAGCAATAGGCGACAAAATCAATCCAGGTATGTCTATTATGTTTACGCAACGTAAACTTGATCTAGCCCAAGATAATTTTCTCAAAATGCTTAACAAGCTTAAAAAACAATTAAAAGGCAAAAAACCAAAAGGCGGGGTATATCACTCTTGTGTGGGGCGTGGTAAAAGTTTATTTGGTGAAAATTCTTCTGAAGTTAAAATGATCCAAGATGTTTTAGGTGAATTTCCAATGGTTGGCTTTTTTGCCAATGGTGAGATTTATTATCAACGTTTATATGGTTATACAGGTATTCTAACGTTATTTTTGTAATAATACTTTCTAACTATAAAGCCAAAATAACTCATTTTAGAAATCTGGTTTGTATAAACTATAATAAATCTGCTAAAATAAATTGTGTTCTTAATTGGTTAGTACGTTAAACGCGTATTAAAGTCGAAAGAATTGAAAATCTTTTTCAAATATTTAAAGGAAATAAAATAGTGAGTATTGAACTGTGGATCGCACTAATTTGTGCGGCTGGAGCCTTAGTATATGGTGCTATCTCCATTAAATGGATCTTATCATTACCAGCTGGAAATGAACGTATGCAAGAAATTGCTTTAGCTATTCAAGACGGTGCTAAAGCTTATTTAAATCGTCAATATAGCACTGTTTTTCTTGTTGGCGCGATCATTGTGGTTGCGATTGGGTTTAGCCCTCTAGGTTGGTTTACCGCAATTGGCTTTATCATTGGTGCTATAAGCTCTGCTGCTGCTGGTTATATTGGCATGCATATTTCTGTACGTGCTAATGTTCGTACCACACAAGCCGCATTTGACGGCATCAATAGTGCCATGGCAGTCGCTTTTCGTAGCGGTGCTATTACGGGCTTATTAGTAGTCGGTTTAGGTTTGTTTGGTGTTGCAGGTTATTTTGCAGTGCTACAAAATATGAATCTAACACATGATCAAATAATGACTGCAATGATTGGTTTAGGTTTTGGTGGTTCATTGATTTCTATCTTTGCTCGATTGGGCGGAGGTATCTTCACTAAAGGTGCTGATGTAGGTGCCGACTTAGTGGGTAAAGTTGAAGCAGGCATTCCTGAAGATGACCCCCGTAACCCAGCCGTGATTGCTGATAATGTTGGTGATAATGTTGGCGATTGTGCAGGTATGGCAGCCGATTTATTTGAAACTTATGCGGTGACAATTATTGCTACCATGTTAGTTGGTGGATTAGTCTTTTCAGGTGTTGCAGCTGACAAAGCAGTTTTATTACCCTTAGTCTTAGGTGGGGTATCTATTATCGCTTCTATTATCGGTACATTTTTTGTGAAAATACCAGCTGGTAGTCACAAAATTATGACCGCTTTATACAAAGGTGTGATAGTGTCAGCAATCATGGCAGCTATTTTCTTTTATCCTGTCATCGCATGGCTTATGCCTGAAAATGGTCTTTACCCTATCATGAATATTTATGGGGCAGCAATCATTGGTTTAGTATTAACAGCCGTATTGATGGTCGTGACAGAATATTATACTGCGACTGAATATGGTCCAGTACGTACAATTGCCAAAGCATCAACAACAGGACATGGTACCAATGTCATTGCTGGATTAGCAGTGTCTATGGAAGCCACCGCTTTACCAGTATTAGCAGTTTGTGCCAGTATTGGTGGTGCGCATTATCTTGCTGGATTATATGGTATTGCGATCGCAGCAACTGCTATGTTGTCTTTGACAGGTATTATTGTTGCTTTAGATGCGTATGGTCCTGTGACTGATAATGCAGGTGGTATTGCAGAAATGGCTGAATTAGATGAAAAAGTTCGCAATGTTACAGATCCATTGGATGCAGTTGGTAATACTACTAAATCTGTGACCAAGGGTTATGCAATTGGTTCTGCAGGCTTAGCCGCATTGGTCCTCTTTGCAGATTATCAACATAAAGTCGGTGAAGGTGTTGCTTTTGAATTATCAGATCCAATGGTAATTATTGGTCTATTTATCGGTGGTATGATTCCATTCTTATTTGCAGCAATGGCAATGAAGGCGGTTGGTCGTGCAGCAGGTAGTGTGGTAGAAGAAGTTCGTCGCCAATTTAAAGAAAAACCTGGTATTATGGCAAAAACAGAGAAACCTGATTATGCCAAAGCAGTGGATATGTTGACAAAATCTGCAATTAAGGAAATGATAATTCCTGCCTTGTTACCAGTGCTAGTACCAATTGTTGTTGGTTTCACTTTAGGCGTTCAAGCTTTAGGTGGATTATTAGTGGGTACCATCGTAACAGGTTTATTTCTTGCCATTTCTATGACAGCTGGTGGTGGTGCATGGGATAATGCTAAGAAATATATTGAAGATGGTAATCATGGTGGTAAAGGTTCAGAAGCACATAAAGCTGCTGTGACTGGGGATACTGTTGGCGATCCGTATAAGGATACAGCAGGACCAGCCATTAATCCATTGATTAAGATTATTAATATTGTGGCTTTATTGATTGTGCCATTACTGTAAAAACTCTCAAATATGTCAGGTTGTCAAAATCTGACATATTTTTAATATGAATAAACCCACAGACACTCTCTTCTTGCCAAATTTTTGTGAAGTCTACACGGTGTTTTTAGGTGTTCTTGTCACGGAATTACTTGCTTTTATCCTCATTTTAACGCCTATCAGTCAAACTGGATATCATTGGAATTATATCAACAAAAACATTCTCATTGATTTGGGGAGCGTCTCTTTATTTGTTCAGTGGATCACTTTAAGCAGTATGGGCTTATTTTGTCTACTGCGTCGATACCTCTCGCAAGTAGAAAATGATGTGATTGTTGGCTTTATTAGCTATATACTCATTTTGCTCGTCACCTTAATAATAAGTGAATTTGCATGGCGCTTAACAGTTGCTATTTCATGGCCTGATTCAATTCATCATGGGTTATTTTTAGGGCGCAATATGGGAATTAGCGCGATTCTTAGTGCTATTGCTTTACGTTACTTTTATATTCAATATCACTGGAAAAAAGAAATAGAGGCTAATGCCAATGCTCGTGCTCAAGCTTTACAAGCACGTATTCGTCCACATTTCTTATTTAATTGTATGAATACAATTGCCAGTTTAATTCGTTTTCAACCCAAAAATGCGGAACAGGTGGTGGAGGATTTAGCAGATTTATTTCGTGCAAGTTTGGCAGATACAAAAATTTGTGTCACTTTTAAAGAAGAAATCGCATTATGTCGACAATATGTACACATTGAAACAATACGTATTGGTGAACGTTTGCAGGTTGTTTGGCATATTGATAATATTCCCGATGATGCTTTATTACCCCAACTTTGCTTACAACCCTTATTGGAAAATGCAGTTTATCATGGTATACAACCTTTAGCAGAAGGGGGAATAATTGCAATTACAGGACAGTTTGATGGTCAAAATATTCAAGTAGACATTGAAAATCCTTTGGCAGATATACTTTCTCCCCATCAAGGTAATCAGATGGCACAAGAAAATATTGGGCAACGTCTACAATTTTTATATGGTTCACAAGGAAAGTTAAATGTACAAAGATATGCTAATACGTACCATGTCAAGCTTATTTTTCCTTATAAAAAATGAAAATACTGATCGTTGATGATGAACCTTTGGCGCGAGCTCGTTTACATGCCTTAGTAGATGAATTAGGCATAGGAAAAGTCATCGCAGAAGCAGGAAATGGTAGAGAAGCCTTAAATGCTGTTGAAGCCTATCAACCTGATGTTGTTTTATTAGATATTCGTATGCCTGGCATAGATGGTATGCAAGCTGCTAAACAATTCACATCACCCAAGCCTGTTCTGATTTTTACCACTGCTTTTCCTGAACATGCTGTTGAAGCTTTTGAGCATCAAGCAGTAGACTACCTGTTAAAACCGATCCATAAAGAACGCTTAGAACAGGCTCTAAAACGAGCTTATATATTTTTACAAACTCAAGCCCCTACAGCCACTCCCACAGCCCGCACTCATATCAGTTACTATTTACGTGGTGAACGACTTTTAGTCCCTGTCAATAAAATCTACTATTTTTTAGCTGAACAAAAATATATACTTGTGCGTTGGATAGAGGGAGAAATCTTAATTACAGAAGCGTTGAAAGATTTAGAAAAAGAGTTTGCGGGACAATTTTTACGTATTCATCGTAGCACACTAGTGGCGATGGGACATATCAGGCGTTTAAGCCAAAATCCTAATGGACATGCTGTGATATACCTTGATAATATTGAAAAACCATTAGAGGTCAGCAGACGACATTTACAGATGCTAAAAACACTTTTAAAAGATATGCGTCTTCCTTATGAGTAAAAGAAATTATTTATGTTAACTTATCCTGAAATTGATCCTGTTCTTTTCCAACTAGGTCCATTAAAAATGCATTGGTATGGTGCCATGTATTTAGTTGCTTTTATGCTAGCTTGGTGGTTAGGGATACAACGGGCAAAACAGCCAAAATCTATTATTAGCCCTGAACAGATAAGCGATATGATTTTTTATAGTGCCTTGGGTGTCATTCTAGGTGGACGTTTAGGCTATATTATATTTTACAATTTACCTATTTATCTTGAGACACCATTATTAATCCTTAAAGTTTGGCAAGGTGGCATGTCATTTCATGGCGGATTTTTAGGTGTTTTAGTTGCAATGGGCTTATATGCACGTAAAATTAATAAAGGATTTTTTGAAGTTACTGATTTTATTGCCCCACTTGTTCCTCTTGGATTAGCAGCAGGGCGAATTGGCAATTTTATCAATGGCGAATTATGGGGTCATACAACTAAAGTCTCTTGGGGTATGGTTTTTCCATACGCCGGTGAACTACCACGTCATCCTTCACAACTTTATCAAGCAGCTCTCGAAGGGATAGCTTTATTTATTATTGTATGGTTATTTTCAAAACGTCCACGTCCAACAATGGCAGTTTCAGGGCTATTTTTAATTGGGTATAGTGTGTTTAGATTTATCATAGAATTTTTCCGCAGTCCAGATGCACACTTAGGGTTTATTGCTTTTGGATGGATGACGATGGGACAACTGTTAAGCATACCCATGTTAATCGTAGGGATCATATTGATGGGACTGGCTTATCACCGTACTTAGAGGTATTCAGCAGATGAAACGATTTTTAATTTTTCTTTTTTTAACTCTGAGCTTCCAGGTTCACGGGAATGAGATCTCACAATTATTGACTGAGTGTCAAAAACATTTTAAAGCTAATCGTTTAACGACAGGGCATAAAACGGCTTTTGTTTGTTATAAAGAAGTTTTGAAAAAAGATTCTAACAATGCAAAAGCCTTAGCAGGGTTAAAAAAAATTGAAAATCGTTATGTCTATTGGGCAAGACGCGCCTTAGCTCGAGGACAAGAAAAAAAGGTGCAACAGTATTTGTCATGTTTACGCTTAGTCAATCCTAAATCTTCTAAATTACTAGAATTTATGCCTGCGGAAATATCTAAAGCACAGACAGAGATAAAACCTATTCCAGTAAAGATCACACTAAAACCTTTACAAGTCATTCCTATTCCAGTTAAAGAGACAAAACCTATTCCAGTAAAGATCACACTAAAACCTTTACAAGTCATTCCTGTTCCAGTTAAAGAGACAAAACCTATTCCAGTAAAGATTACACGAAAACCTTTGGCACAAGTCATTCCTGTTCCAGTTAAAGAGACAAAACCTATTCCAGTAAAGA
>DAOVTJ010000121.1 GCA_030633165.1 Thiomargarita sp.
GCCTTTGGCGCAACCACATCAGATAACAAAATCACCCTGAAAGTCGTAGCGTGCTTAGGCGCATGTCGCAGTGCGTTCATGATGCTAATTAATCGTTAGAATCATCTATGCCTAACGACTGCCACTGTAGTCCAAATTTTATCAAAGTTGGATTAAGGATAACTTATGGCAAATGAACTTTGTTTGAAAAACATACATTTAGAAAAATCATGGACACTTCCCGTCTATGAAAGCACAGACGGTTATAAAGCCCTGCGTAAAATTCTAACAGAAAAAACGCCGCATAATGAGATTACTGATATACTAAAAGCTGCAAACTTGCGTGGACGCGGTGGAGCAGGATTTCCAGCAGGCTTAAAATGGAGTTTCATGTTTGCAGTACGTGATAAGCCAGGACCAAAATACTTAACATGTAACTCTGATGAAGGCGAACCAGGGACTTTTAAAGATAGGGATATTTTACGCTATAATCCCCACGCAGTCATAGAAGGCATGGCAATAGCCTGTTATACCATTGGCGCCCAAGTCGGTTACAACTACATACGTGGCGAATTTTACGAACCCATTGATCGTTTTGAAGCAGCCCTAAAAGAAGCCTATAATGCAGGCTTACTGGGCAAAAATGTCTTAGGATCAGGCGTCGATATTGACATCTATACACATTATGGTGCAGGTGCCTATATTTGTGGAGAAGAAACAGCCTTAATAGAATCTATTGAAGGCAAAAAAGGTCAACCTCGTTATAAACCGCCATTTCCAGCGGCTTATGGCTTATATGGCAAACCCACGACAATTAATAACGCAGAAACTTTAGCCTCAGTCCCTAGCATTTTAAATAATGGTGCCGAATGGTTTTTAAATATAGGCAAACCCAATAACGGTGGACCAAAAATATTTGCAGTTTCAGGACATGTCAACAAACCAGGCACCTATGAAGTCCCAATGGGCACCCCCTTTGCCGACTTATTAGACATGGCAGGCGGTGTCCTAAATGGTGGCAAACTAAAAGCGGTGATACCAGGCGGATCATCCACCCCCATTTTAAAAGCAGACATAATAATGGATTTAACCATGGACTATGATGCCCTATCCAAAGCTGGCACCATGTTAGGCTCAGGAGCGGTGATCGTCATGGACGACAGCACCGACATGGTTAAAGTCTTAGCTCGCCTATCTCACTTTTACTATGAAGAATCTTGTGGACAATGTACACCGTGTCGCGAAGGCACAGGTTGGCTAACCCGCATCATCAATCGAATATATCATGGAGAAGGGCGACAAGAAGATTTAGATTTATTATTAGATCTGACCAAAAAGATGGGTGGACGAACGGTGTGCGCCTTAGCAGATGCAGCAGCCATGCCTGTAAGTAGTTTTGTGACCAATTTCCGCGAAGAATTTCAGTATTATATTGATCATAAATGTAGTATGATCACAGCCTAATGACAAAAATAAACCAAGTTTTTTTGCAAGAACTTGGTTTATTTTAATGCAGCATAGTGATAAATTATGAATTCTCAACATCAAGCAAAACCATTTTTAAAATGGGCAGGAGGAAAAACTCAATTATTAAATGATATCGAGAAAAAATTTACAACTCAAAAAAATGATCAATTTACATACATTGAACCCTTTATTGGTAGTGGTGCTGTATTATTTTGGGTATTAAATAATTTCCCCAATTTAAAGCATGTCGTCATTAATGACATGAATGAAGATTTAACCTGTGCATATAAAATAATCAAAAATAGTGTTAAAGAACTTATTCCTATTTTAAAAGAATGGGAAAAAGAATATCATCTTATTGATGATAATTTAGAACATAAAAAAGAATACTATTACGCCAAAAGAACACTTTTTAACACAAGAAACTCAAATACTGTGAGACAAACAGCATTATTTATCTTCTTAAATAAAACCTGCTTCAATGGATTATATCGCGTTAATAAAAAAAATGAATATAATGTTCCCATAGGCAGCTATAAAAAACCTATGATTTGTGATGAAAAAAATCTGATTGCTGTCAGCCACGCCCTTAAAAAAGTTAAAATTTTAAGTGGAGATTTTGAAAAAACTATAAATAATATAAGCGAAAATACAGTTTTTTACCTAGATCCACCCTATAAACCCTTATCAAATACCTCTAATTTTAATGCCTATACAAAATCTAACTTTAATGATAATGAACAAATCAGACTAAAAAAATTTTGTGAACAATTAGATTCAAAAAATTGCAAATGGATATTAAGTCATTCTGACCTCACTTTTTTTGATGATTTATTTAGAGAATATAAAATAATTCGGGTAAAAGCAAAACGAAGTATCAATGCAAATCCTAATAAACGTGGTGTAATAACAGAATTATTGATAGCTAACTAGAATGCTCTCATCAAAACTCAATTGATGACTCAACAATCAAAACCAAAGTTGGGAGCTTATAAAAATGAAACAAAAAAGAGATCGATATGAAATGCACAAATACTGGGGTAAAAAACCATCCAGTGACTTAGGTGCATTAATTAGAAAATATACCAAAGAAGGTGATATTGTTCTTGATCCATTTGCTGGGTATGGTGTTTTCTGTTGTGAAGCCTTTCTTTTAAATCGTAATGTTATTTCAAATGACTTGAATCCAATTGCTAATTTTTTAAATATTCAGTTGCTAGAAAAAAATGTTGATCTTGAACTTCTAAAAATATATTGGAATAAAATATTGAATGAATTTGAACCTTATGTAAAAAAATGGTTTGAATGGAAAATCGATAATCAAGTGATTCAATTATCAACTGTTTTGAGAAATAAAAATGATATTCCAATAAAAGCCAAATATAAAACAAATAGAAATCTAAAGGCTCAAGAAATCATCTTAAATGAAGATGATGTTAATCAGTTTCTTGAATATGAAAAATCGCAAAAAATAGAAGATTGGTATCCAGTAACAAGGTTAATTGAAAACTCACGGATTTCAGCTAAGAAAGGGATGCATATTTCTGATGTTTTCACCAAACGAACACTTTCTTGTCATGCAAAATTACTATCCCTAATAGAACAATTAGCATATGGAAAAGAAAAAGATTTACTCAAGGTAGCATTCACCGCTAATTTGGCAAATTGCTCTAAACTTGTTCCCCCTATAAAAAGCCGAGGAGATATGGCTCCTGGAGCCTGGATGACAGGATTTTATACGGGAGAAACTTACCTAGAAAATAATGTACTACAATATTTTCAAAATAGATTAAATAAAGTTATAAAAGGCAAAACAGATTACTTGAACTTTTTTGGAAAAGGAAAAGAACTCAATTTACATCAAATTAAATATAATAATACTTTCAAAGTACTCAAAAATGATGCGAAAGCCTTAAAAATAGAAAGCGAAAGTATTGATTTCATCTTTACTGATCCCCCTTATGGTGACACTGTCCCCTATTTTGAACAAAGCATAATATGGAATTCTTGGTTAAAACTAACACCTGATTATGATAATGAGATAGTAATTACCAATAGTAAAGAAAGAAATAAAAATCATTCAACTTATGAAAAAGATATAAATTCTGCAATTTCGGAAATTAGCAGAGTCCTAAAAACAGGTAAGCTATTTTCTTTAACTTACCACTCTTTATCAGGTTTAGAATGGAAAGCAATAACTAATGCATGTATAAAGAATGGTTTTGATTTAGTAGAATTTGAATATTTGGTGCAAAAATCTTTTACCCCGAGACAAATCAATAGAACCAAAACCATAAAAGGTGATATTCTGATTACACTCAGAAAAGCAAATACCATAAAAAAATATAACAAAAAGTCCAATAATGAAATAACCAACTTATTTGTAACAACAATAGAACAATGGTTAAAAAAAGAACCCTTAGAAACAAATGAGGTTTTTTTTAGAATTATGAAAATGATTTTCTTAAAAAGAATTATAATCGGTGATGTTGATTTATTAAAACTCCTTGTCAACAGATTTAGATTAAGTGAAGAAAAAAAATGGGAACAGTATGACGAATTTAAGCTTGGCTGAATTAGAAGAATCATTTAGAAACAATGACTTTCCTAGAATAGAGGGTGACAATCGCGGCATTCGTTTTTTTAAATTACGCAGCATGTCTCGTAAAATGATTATAGTAGAGTATTGTGAACTTTATCTGATTGATTTACAGAACTTACCCTTTAAAGAATACTTTGCTCATCTCTTTGAAAATCCTAAAATCACAGATTCAACAATTAATGATTTTATGAACCAGAAATACGAGCAGGAAAGACATGCACGATTTAGTAACCAAGAATACATAGTGGATCAACTAAATCGTTTGCAGTCTTTTGATTGGGGAGGTTCTTATAAAAATAGCTTAGAAAAAAACATCATTAATAATGTCAAAAAAATTCAATCTTATGAAAGAATAAATGAAGCAATCGAAGACAAACTTTTAACTAGCCTTCGATGTTATACACTTAACTCTTGGTATAATCATTGGACATCAATCCTAATTGAAGATATATTCAAAGATCATAAGACTGTTTTACCTACTGTTGGCTTAGTAAAAAAGATTGATTTCTTTATTAATGACATTCCTTTTGATCTAAAAGTGACTTATTTTCCAGAACAACTACTAGTAGATAAGCTTCAAGAGAATGGATATGGTAATGAATTAACAAGGTTAAAACAGATTTGTAGAACACACAATATTTTTATCCCTGATGATTTAAACAATAAAGCATTGAAATTGCATTTATATACGAAGATATCAGAAGATCAAAGACAAAATGCAAAAGAATTCATATCAACCTTAAAAGAAGAAAAAATAAAAATAATAGCAGAAGCAAAAGAAAATCCCACAGAGTTAAAAAAATGGCTTTATGAAAACCAAGGAGAAGCAAGGTTTGATGCTTCTAATCGTTTTTTCTTAGTTTTGATAAATGAAACAGAACTTTCAAATAGTTGGAAAATAAAAAGAAATATTGTTTTTTTGCGAGAACAAATACATGCCCATTTAGATGATTTATCCATGGATATGGCTTCTCTTAAAACGACATTTTATTGGAAAGTAGACAAAAAAACATACCACTGCAAATCAGATATATTATTTTTGACGTATTAATCATCCCTATTTCAGACTTGACATTAGACAAAAATTAGAATATCATTGATACGCCAAATAATGTCACTATTAATTGGCAAGAGTGCATATACAATGGAAAATCCATATCAGCCCCCAAAAGAATTACCGCAAAGAGTGTTTAAAACACCAATAATTGTTCCTTTATCAGTTCTTTTGGTGTTCCTCAGTTCAGCAGGATATATATTTTTATTCTTAACCAGCAAAGAAACTAATATATTTTCTTACTTAGTAACTATTTCTTTTGAGGTTTTTATTCTTTGTGAAATTGTTATTATTACTCTAAATATTTACAACGAAAAACAACTGAAAAATTTTTTAAGAGAAAATCCTGAAATTCATGATAAAAATAACTTAGAAAAGCTTAAACCAATCATTCGCACAAATATGTATTCTGCTTTATTTGTTCTGTTTTTTCTTGGGCTAGGTGTTTTAACGGGAATTATGTCCATATTGAATCATGGATTCATAAAGAGTATCATTGTTGTTATACTCTTTGTGGTAGCATCAATTTTACTTAAAGGGGCTGATTATACCGAAGAGGAAATAAAACAAATAAAATGCTCCAATGATTCATTAGAGACTGAGTTGCACTTAATATTAAAATGCTGGTTTGAAAAACCATTTCCAAATTTTTAAATAATTTTTATAGCGTATCGTTCTTTTTATTCACTCCCCAAAAAAATTATCATTTTTAACAATTTTTTTACACATCTTTTCATACCATAATCCAAATCACATTTAAAGTTTACATGGATAAATAAATAATGGTAACAATAGAAATAAACGGCAAATCTTACCCAGCCGAAGCTGGGCAAATGCTAATTGAAATAACAGATGCCAATGGAATAAAAATTCCACGGTTTTGCTATCACAATAAGCTATCAGTTGCTGCTAATTGTCGTATGTGCCTAGTAGATGTCGAAAGAGCACCAAAACCCATGCCCGCCTGCGCGACACCCATTATGGATGGCATGAAAGTATGGACACACTCTGAAAAAGCACTCGCTGCCCAAAAAGCGGTGATGGAATTTTTACTCATCAATCACCCCTTAGATTGTCCAATCTGTGATCAAGGCGGTGAATGTGAATTGCAAGATAATGCCATTGGATATGGTAATGATGTCTCGCAATATAAAGAGAGCAAACGTGTCGTTATTGAAAAAAATATAGGTCCACTCATTGCCACAGAAATGACGCGTTGTATTCATTGCACCCGCTGTGTACGATTTAGCCAAGAAATTAGTGGCATTCAAGAAATGGGCGCAGTTGGACGCGGTGAACATACCGAAATTGGGACATATATTCAAAAACATGTCACCTCCGAACTCTCAGGTAATATGATTGACTTATGCCCTGTGGGTGCCTTAACGTCTAAACCCTTTCGCTATTCAGCACGTGCTTGGGAAATGCAACAGCATGATACAATTGCACCGCATGATGCTGTGGGTTCTAATATTCATCTACATGTACGACGCAATAAAGTCATGCGTGTTGCCCCCAAAGAAAATGAAGCCATTAATGAAATTTGGATTTCTGATCGGGATCGTTTTAGCTATCAAGGACTAACCGCCAAAGATCGCCTGACAACCCCCATGATTAAAAAAGACGGCACTTGGCTACGTACGGATTGGGAAAATGCATTAGCACATGCCGCCGAAGGACTTAAAAAACAAGGAAATGCTGTCGGTGCTTTAGCCTCCTCTACTGCCACAATAGAAGAACTTTATTTATTACAAAAACTAATGCGCGGCATGGGCAGCCAAAATATTGATCACCGTCTCCATCAAGTAGACTTTAGTGACCAAAATGAAGCCCCACTATTTCCCTATTTAGGTCAACCCATTACAGACTTAGAACAAAATGATGCCACTTTAGTGATTGGATCGCATCTTCGCAAAGAGCAACCTTTAATCAATCACCGCTTGCGCAAATCCACCTTGCATGGTGCAAAAGTAATGCTAGTCAATCCCATTGATTATGAATTTAATCTACCGATTGCTGAAAAAATCATTACAACAGCTTGGATAGAAAACTTAGCAGGTATTGCCAAAGCACTAATAGAAAAAGGGACTGTACCTGCAGGCATGGCAGATTTACTCGCAGATATCAAAGTGAATGATACCCAAACTGCGATTGCCCAAAACCTACAAACAGGAAATAAGCAAACAATATTACTTGGACAATTAGCCACCGCACATCCCCAATTTTCCGTTATTCGTGCTTTAGCCGCAACAATTGCTAAATTGACTGGTGCAACACTAGGATATTTAGGAGAAGGCAACACCGCAGGCGCATGCTTAGCAGGTGTATTACCACACAAAGGTGTAGCAGGAGAAACAATAACCTCTCCAGGGCTTGATGCACACACCATGCTCACAAAAGGCTTAAAAGGCTACCTATTGCTTGGCATAGAACCAGAATTAGATAGCTGGAATAGTGCAGCCGCACTTGCAACGCTCAACAAAGC